>WAOJ01000001.1 GCA_015521275.1 Desulfurococcales archaeon
GGCCCCCGCCTTGATTGCGTTATAAGCCAAGGTGGCGGTGAAGGCTGGAGCGTCTAGCAAGTATATGCCTTCTGCCTCAGTCTCCTCTAGCTCTAGCCCAAGTTCCTTGGCTATCTTTATGGAATTGAAGCCCTCTACCTCAAGCTCTTCATAAACTATCTTGTGGAAAAGGTTCCCTCCCCCGTTTATGCCTCCTCCGTATGAGAGCCTCCTCTCCAATATGAGTACCTTGAGCCCCTCCTTTGCTAAGAAGTAAGCAGCTGAAAGGCCCGCGGGGCCAGCGCCAACTATTATCACGTCGCTGTCCGCGTACTCCGTAAGTTCCTCTGAGCTCTTCTGGACGATTAAGGAAGTTATGAGGCTCTCGTCGAGAGTCGGCCTCATGTTCTTATCCTCTAGGTCGTTACTGGGAGTGGCTATTATCCGCTTACGTTAACGCTCAGTCATAAGTAGCCTCTCTCCGTTCGCTGAGAGACGGGAGTACGAATTGAGCGGTGTAACGTTCAAAATAGAGAAGAGCTGGTCCTTCGTGCCGGAGAAGGGCACCATTGCGCTGGACTCAAAGGACAACAAGGTTGCTATAGCTGTCTCGAGGTCTTCCATGAGGAGCGCGAAGAAGAGCGAGGAGGCCGGTTTCGGTTACGTGGTTTGGAAGAAGGGTAAAGTATTGATGAGCTGGAGGTTTGACAGCGAGAAGGGGCTGAACTGCGCGGCCTTTCACCCCACGGAGGACTTGGTCATCTTCGGCAACGACGAGGGTACCCTTTACGTCTTCACGGAGGATGGAGACTTGATAAAGACGATAGAGTTAAATTCCCCGGTGCTGTCGTGTGCCTTCTCTAAAAGTGGGGAAAGGGTCGCCCTGGGCTTTGAAGGGGGTAAGGTGAGCATTAGGGATTCTTCCTTCGAGCCGCTCTGGGAATACCTAACGGACGACAACGTCTGGAGCTTGAGCTGGTCTCCGGACGAAAAGTACTTGGCCGTCGCGAGCCACGACAACAACTTGTACATATTGACCAAACCCAAGGACGTTTGGAGGGAGACCTTCAACACCGGCGTTAACAGGGTTCACTGGTGCGGGGAGAAGCTGGCCGCCGGCACTTGGGACCCGGGCATAGTTGCAGTTTACAACGTTTCGGACCCGACTTCCCCGGAGAAGCTCTGGGAGAAGGAGATGCTGAGCAGCGTCTGGGGATTGTCTTGGAACAACGCTTGTAGCCACTTAGCCGCTGGCGCCACCAACTCAGTAATGAAGATCTTTGATAGCGAGGGAGAGTCGATACTAAACATGGAGCTCTATCCAATTGACGACTTGAAGTGGAAGGGCGAGTTCTTAACTGTTGCCGGAAAGGACCACGTCGACGCGTTCAGCATGTACACTTGTACCCCGTTCATACTGCCCAGCTTCAAGAGGTTCAAGACCTATTCCCTCTCCCAGCCCGGAACAGTGGTCGAGGTTTCCGAGGCTTTGTACTTGCTCATGGGAAGGCCCAAGAAGGTACTGATAAACGGGGATGAGCTCGAGGTTAGGGTCGTTCCCGGCAACTTCCTTTACATAATATCTCCCTACGACGGCGAGGTGGAGGTAGAGGTGCCTTGATGAGGCTGAGCGAGGAAAAGGCAAGGGAGATAGCGGAGAGCTTGAACTACCGCTGGCCTGATCAAACGGTCGTCGCTGTAGCCCAAGAGTATCAAAGCGGGAAGGTCTTGATGGTTGCCTCAATGAACAAGGAAGCGGTAATAAAAACCTTGACCACCGGCATAGTCCATTACTGGAGCAAGAGTAGGAAGGAGCTGTGGCTTAAAGGTTCGACTAGCGGTCAAGTGCAAATACTGATGAAGTTTTACGTGGACTGTGACAGGGACAGCGTTTTATTAATAGTAAAGCAAGCCTTGCTGAAGGCTTGCCACGAGGGCTACCACTCTTGCTTCCACTACAAGGTAACTGAAAAGGGAATAGAGGTAGAGGAAGAGGGGCCGAAGTTTAGGTAACCAGCTCTTCCAAGCGACCTATTTCCATCGCCATCCTTATCTCCATCGCTACCCTCCTGCCCAAGCTTATGGTTTGACCGAAGTAGAGCTTGCTGTACTGGCTTCCCAAGCCCATGTAAATGTTGTTGCCTCCCCCTATCCTAGGGGCCACGTCGAAAACGACGAACTCCAGCTCCGGAGTAACTACCGCTTGTAGCGTGAAGGGCCCTATTATCCCGGGAGGCTCCAGCTTCTTGGCTGCTCTCACGAACTTGTCGCCCATTTCAAATACCTTCTGTAGCAAGCTCTCCCTCAAGGTAGCTGGCATGTGCCCCACCTCTATCATCCTCGGGTTCCCTTGCAAGTGGAGCTGCTCCCTAGCAGGAAGCCGGAGCCAGCCGTCCAAGTCGCTCTGTATTCTCCTGTCAACGGAGTGGAGCTCCACGTCGTTCCTAATTATGGAGTTGAAGTAGTTTATGTTGAAGTGGGCCCCAAGCACCAGCTCCTCGATAACTGCCTCCTTCAAGCTCTCCTCGTCTATTATTCCGGCCTTCATCAACTCCTCGACCCTCTTGTAGTACTCTTCCTTGTCCATTGCTATGAAGAAGCCCCTCTCAACCCTCCTCTTGGCCTCTGGAAGCTTCACTATTACCGGCCTGTCTATCTCCTCAGGGCTCTTGAACACCTTTGGCCTCCTTATTCCGGCTTCATCCAAGAGCTTGTAGTAGTTCTTCTCGCCTATCCTTTCCTCCCACCTAAGCATGTACCTATTTCCAAATATCGGGACCTCGAAGTTCTGCTCTATCTCGTCGTAGCCCACGTAAACCGCAAAACTACGGTTCGGCACAAATATCGCTTGGCTCTCTCTCAACTTCCTTTGGACATCTTCCCTCAGTACGTCCTTGAACTTGTCCAAGAGTATGCACTCGTCTACCACCCTCTTAAACCTTAGGTACGGTAGCTCTCTCCCCTTCTGGCATATGGCTATTGTTTTGAATCCTTCATCCTTGGCACCGTCGAAAAGGTCCAGAGCGGAGTGGCTCGCTACAGCAGCTATTGAAGGTTTACCCTTGTACTCCTTTACTAACTCCCTCATCTCGTCGCTTATTGAAAGTACTGAGGCCATGGTTCGCCCTCACTTTTCGGATCCCCCTCCAGCCTTATTAGCTATGGTAAGGCAACGATCGCGAAGAGAGATGTTACTCCTCCACATGGCTGACGTGCACTTGGGAGCTGCTCAGTACAACATAAAGGAGAGGGAGAGGGACGTTTACAACGCCTTCAAGGAAGCGGTGGAGAAGGCTATAGAGGAGAGGGTGGACGCCGTAGTAATTTCTGGGGACCTCTTCCACACCCCAACTCCGACCAGAGGCTTGGAGCCCGTTAAAGTTGCTGAGGAGGAGATATCCAGGCTTAGGGAAAGAGGGATAGAGGTAATAATGATCCCGGGAGACCACGACAAGCCGAAGAGGTTTGGCTTACCTTCCATAAAATACGTAGCCGAGAAGACCGGAGCAAAGCTCTTGCTCAAGGAAATAGGATTGAAGGGCGTAGAGGTGAAGGGAGTTACCTTTTACGGAGTCCAAGCGCCTTCTCACGGCAATTACGAAGAGCTGAAGGCCTTGGGGAAGGTTAAAAAGCCCAGAAAGAGCGTCGCCTTGCTCCACTTGGCCCCTTGCTCGATCTTCAAGTTCGGTTGTGTTGACGACGGCCTCATACCCAAGGGCTTCTCTTATTATGCAATGGGTCACATCCATGCTCCCATAACCAGTTACTTCGAAGGGGCCCCCATGGTGTTCCCCGGCTCCTTGGAGGTAATTAACGTGGAAGAGGTGAAGTACATAGATCAGAAGGGCCCCATATTGGTGGACTTGAGCGGGGACGAGGCCAAGGTCTTAGGGAGGCTAAAGGTAAGGGTCAGGCCCCAAGCAATAATTCGAGTGGAACTCCCAATAAACGAGAAGAGGCTCTTGGCGGAGCTGAGGAAGGTTCCGAAGGGCTCCGTCCTTCACGTCTACGTTAAGGGGAAGGCCTCTTACCAGCTCGAGAAGCTCAAGGCCCTGTTATCCCAAAGGGACTTGCTCGCGGCGAGGATCCACTTCGTAGGTGAGGTTGAAGAAGAGGAAGAGGTGAACGTAGTGGGGGTTCCGAGCTTGGTGGAGGTGATCAAGCAGTACTACAAGGACGAGAAGCTAGCGTCTTACTTGGCCCAGCTCTTCGAAGCCTTGGGCTCTGAGGGGAACGAGGCCTTGGCGATAGCGGAGGAATTATTTAAGAGCGGCCTCTGGAAAGGGACTCGTAAAGCTTGACGTGCTTCTCGGCTATTCTATCTATAGCCGTGTAATAGGCATAGGCCAGAGCGTCCTCGTTGCACCTCTCCCCCTTGAGTATCCTCTCGAAGGCCCTCCTCAGTGCTTCCTTCATACCCCTCAAAGGGTTTTCTAACTCAAAGGGATAGAAGGCCTTGGGGTAGTTCCTAACGTCCCCTATCTTGAGGACCACTATGTGCCTCCCACAAGTTAGGGAGTCGTGCAGTATTCCGGAGGCCTCTTGGGTTGGGTCGGAATAGGGCAAGAGCACCACGTCCGCGTTACAAGCGGTCTCTATTAGCTTTTCCTTACTCATGAACTTCGTCTCTACACTTATTTCTAAACCCAATCTGTCCAGATCTTCCTTCACCTCTTCCACGAAGCTCTTTATTATGTTAAGCCACCTCTCCCCCACCTCGTCTTGGGGACTCCCAACTATCCTATACCTTATCCTCTTCGGGAAGCCTTCTTCCTTCAAGCTAACTAAGGCATGAATGGCCCAGTCGTACCTCTTAGTGGGCCTTATGAAGCCCGGGGTAACTACCTCTATTACATCCGGAACGCCCCTCTTCTCTTTACACTCCTTCCACTTCTCCAGCACTTCCCTTCTTGACTTGGGCGTGAAGTGTGGCAAGAACACTGCCTTCATCTTGCCTATCCAAGGTATTAAGGAATAGCCTCTCAACGTGTGTATTATCGCCTTATCGCTGAATATGAGCGGTATGAAAGGGGAGAGGTAAGAGGTTAATGGACCCTTTAAGATGTCTACAAGCTTAGCTTCCTTAAACGACAAGTCCCACTTGATGAAGTTTATCAAGGCCTGCTTGGGCGTTATTATCGTGTGCATAGTCGTTACATCCTTCTTCCTAAATATTTTTAAGGTTAGGTAGTAGAAGAGGTGGGACCAACCCCAGTGGCCCTTGAAGAGGCCGTACTCGTGCTGGGTGTGGACCACGTCAGCATCTAAGGCGCATACGGCAGAAATTACGGAGTCCACATACTTCTCCTTCCTCAAGTCACATATCTTCAAGTTCAGCCCTAGGGCCTTAAGCC
>WAOJ01000002.1 GCA_015521275.1 Desulfurococcales archaeon
CTCAAGTTCATGATTGATCGATCGGTCAGTCAGAAATCAGACCATCGTCCGAAGTTCGGATCCCACAACTCGGTCACGAGGACTGGGTTCGAAAAAATCTGAGCCCCCCATTCCCCCCGGAGTTCGAGATTCGAACAGAAAGGAGGTCAGAAAACTGAATGAGACTAGCGCAAGAGGTGCTTAGTTATCAAATTGGCTATTTCCTCCTTGTGAGCCCTGACCAGGTGAAGGTAGAAGCCCCTCCTAGTGAAGCTTCCCTTGCCACATATCCCACAGTATAACAAGCCTCTCTTCTCGGCCCTAACCTCCTCGGCTACCCTCTTCACCACTTCCCACTCCCTTTCGTTCAAAGCCTCTTCTGCCTCTGGTTTTACCCTTATCCCGCTAGCTAACCTGATAACCGTATCAACCATGAGTTTTAACTTTTCATCCATGTTCCAGATCCCGATAAACTTATAGGTGTCATGAATACTTAAAAAGGGCAGAGTGTGGTCCTACCTCTCAACCCTCTATATAAGTCCTTCTTCCCTCAACCTCTCTCTGAAAACCTTGTTCTTCCTAGCGAGGAGTTCTACAGTCTCCTCTACTGTGCCCACCAGTTCTTGTTTTATGAACGTACCCGCACGACCCTTTTCCCTCCTACGGGTCAGTATTCTAACCCTTTCCCTGACAGTCTCTGAGCTTATTCCGAGGATCTTGGCAACGTAATCCTCCTTACCTATTATGCTCTCTTCCACGTGACCCTCCGGTATCGGCATTATTAGTACTAAGGACTTGTTCACTCCCGGTACCCTCTTGTCCTTCATTATACCATTCAAGTCCAATTCGCCTCCAAACGTGTAGAACTCTCGCTCCCTAGTGTTGAACTTCCCTAAGGGGAATGATACCATTATCTCTTCGTTCTCATCTAGCGAGAAATAAACCTTGGGGGTGCTGCTGGGCGTAGCCATAATTATGTAACCATGGTGGTAATCACCCAGAGCTAGTTCCACTTTGTATGGTTCCACATAGTGAGGTATTACAATATCTATATCGCTGTCCTCCCTTACGTCACCCCTAGCTATTGAGCCGTGAACTATTGGTGAAAACATAGCCAATCTCATCATGACAGTTTTTGCTTTATCGCGTTTCTCCTTCAATATCTTCCATTGATCTTCCGTATACACTACTTTCATTATCTCTTAGCCTTTTCAAGAGTAGTTCCTTCCTCGACCTTATGTATTCTAGACCTTTATCGAGCGTTAAGGGCCGTTTTACAGGCTCAACCATTTTCTTTACGTGAGTGTAGGGTGCTTCCCTAAAAGAGGGTTCAAGCTTCTTGCTACCAAGCCAGACACCTTCTCCCTCTTCTATGTTACCCACCTCCACGGTGTTGGGTATGTTGCACTTGGAGGCTATGAACACTATTGAATCAACGCTGAACTTGAGTGGGTCCAAGCCTTCTTCCTCTAAGGCAGTTAACAGCCTTGGGTGGATGGCATTATAAACGTTTTCGTTGAGGATTACCCTTACTTTCAACTCCTTGGATATCTCATAGGCATCCAAAAGTATACCCCCGTTAGTCCAGTCAAAGGCCCCAACGACGCTCTCCATATCAAAAGCTCTCTTTATGTCCTCCACGAAGTCCATGTTTATAGTCATATCTATTAAGTCATACCTTTTATGCGTCAATGCAAATGCAGTAACCGAGCCCCCTCCTTTCCCTTGTGTTGCGCAGAGTACGTGCCCGGGCTTGGCGTTGAAGCGGGACCAGTTCCTAACCCTCTTGCCCACAGCAAATGAGCCTCCAGTTACTCGGCTTCCAATTACCATGTCACCGCCTATCCTAAGGGTGCTGCCGCCCACGAGCGGGGCTCCCGCAACCTCGCCCGCCACTGAGGCTCCAGCAGTCACGTCGAAGACATAGGAGAGGTCCGTGTCGTCCGCGACATGTATATCTATCAAGGTGGCCAACGGTAATGCACCAGAGACCATAACGTCCCTTATAGCGGCTCTCGTTGCATGGAAGCCCATCAGTAAGGGCACGGAGCTTAACCTCGAATGGAAGCCGTCTACGGTGACCACGACGTCTCCTACGGCAGAAGCGTCTTCTCCCCCCTTCCCGTCTAGGAGGACTTCATGTACTATGAAGTCTCCCATGCCCCTACTTCCTAACCCCGCTTCCCCCGCCTTGACGCCCCAGGGCTCAGGCTTGTAGGGCCCACCATAGCCCTCCACGCTCTCCACATCCCTTAAAGCGCCCTCAGCTATCTCGAGGGCTGTCTTTACATCAATTCCTTTCCTAAAGTTAATCAAGAATGCGCTTAACAACATTATCTCAGAACGACTCAAGCCCCTCTTATACAAATAAGATATGAGGTCCTCTAGGTCTATCAC
>WAOJ01000003.1 GCA_015521275.1 Desulfurococcales archaeon
CTCCTAACCACCTCAACCTTATCCTCCTCAATTCCATTCAACCTCAAGTTTTCCCTCAAGACCTTCAGCGCCCAAGGGTCCTCGTCGACGAAGGTAACCTTCCTAGCTCCAGCCTTCAAGGCGTGCAAGCCGAAGCCTCCGGTGTAGGAAAAGGCGTCCAAGAAGTTCCCTTCCACAAACCTCTCCATGAATACCCTGTTCTCTCTCTGGTCCAAGTACAAGCCCGTCTTCTGTCCTTCGATACTAACCTTGAACTTTACTCCTTCCTCATCAACTATCGTTTCTTTCTTCTTGCCTATCAATAGGCCTTCCCTAGGCTTTAAGCCCACTTTGGCCCTAACCCTCTGAACGCTCTTCTCAGCAACTGTATCAACTCCCGTAACCTCTTTCACAATTTTAGCTATGGTCATTATGTGCTTATCTATTGCCAAGGATGAGGATTGGAGAACGGCTATGTCCTTGTAGACGTCAACGATCAAGCCCGGGAAGGAGTCGCCGTCTCCGTTGATGAGACGATAGGCTTGCCATTGGAGTTTGGACTTGACGCTATATGCCTTTCCTATAACTTCCTTAAACAGTTCCTCTATACCATTGGGACACTCGTCGAAGAGGAATATCCTAACGCCTATCTTATCTGCTAAACCGCAAGCTTTCGATTCATCTGCTACAACCTCGACCATCTCTCCTATGGGCAACTTCTTGTTCGACAACCACCTCTTGAATATTATTGGATTACCCCTTCTCACCAGTTTTGAGCCTTCTCCAGTAGCCAATACTCTGAGTGTCACCACTCCGAAACCTTAGGTTGTGAGTGTGCTGAGCTTTATTCAACCTTTTGAGATTTGTATTACCTCACGTAAAGCTTTATTAAGAGACGGCGTCGAGAGTAGAAGTGAGAGGTGCGAGACATGAGGAGGAGCAGGTTGTACAGGATAGGCGGCATCGGCTATACCGCCGTCTTGGCTCTAGCGGTCTTGGTAGTGGCCCTTGGCGCCCTGGGCGTTGTGCTGAGGCTAGTGGCTGCGCTAGGCGCCAACGTGCCGGCTCCCTTGGCTAACTTAGCCAAGGCTTTACCCGGCGTTAGTGCCACCGTAACCGCTGACCCCACGACTCAGCAGGTCAGCTCTATAGCCATCACTGCCTAATGTCTTTAAGTAATCCTCTACTTTTTTGATTCCTACGTTCGCGCTTACCCCGCCAGAAATCCTTTTATCTTGTCCCACCCTCGTCCCACGGGGCTTAGACCTTGGTCGCGAAGCAAGTAACCCTCGAGGAAGAACGCTCCAAACTGATCGAGGACATAGCTAAGAAGGCAGAGTTAGCAAGGCGTTACGTTATAGAGATGGCTAGTGTCGAGAAAACGGTTCACGTGGGATCTAGCCTGTCCGTAATAGAAATACTCAGTACATTGTGGTTCGCTGCAATGAAGCCTAGGAAGTGTGACGAACACCCCTTGGAACACGACTGGCTAATACTGAGCAAGGGTCACGCAGTCCCAGCCTTCTACGCGGTGTTGGCTGTAGCTGGAATAATACCTAGCCATTGGATAAGGACCATTAGGGATGCGGCCAGCCCCCTCCAAGGCCATCCGGACGATACGCTCTCTTGCGTAGACGCTCCAACCGGAAGTTTAGCCCAAGGCTTCAGCTTCGCCACTGGAGTCGCTAAGGGACTAAAGATGAAGGGGAGTGAGAGGAGGGTCTATGTAATCTTAGGCGATGGCGAGCTGGACGAGGGCGAGGTCTGGGAAGCAGCTTCTACTGCAGCTTCGCTCGGCTTGGACAACCTCACTGCTATAGTGGACTGGAACGGCTTCCAACTTGATGGGGAGACATACAAGGTCAAGAACAAGGGAGACTTGGTAGGCAAGTGGAAGGCCTTCGGTTGGCACGTAATAGTGGTTGAAGACGGACACGATGTGGCCCAATTACTCGACGCTATAGAGGAAGCCAAGAGGGTAAAGGGAAAGCCAACGGTAATACTTGCTAAGACGATAAGGGGTAAGGGCGTACCCCTAATAGAGGGTACCAAGCAGCAGAGGATCCCACCGGAAGAGGCGAGGAAGCTCCTCGAGCAGACTTAAATTGGTTATTTGTGTTCCGGAACCGGGTGAAGAACCTTTCCGATAAGAGACTGGCCATACGAGAAGCTCTTGGAAAGGGCCTACAGCATGTTACCCAGCAAGGTGGAGTACAAGGGGAGGTTTCAAGTTCCTAAGCCCAAAGTGCTAATCGTAGGAGATAAGACCATTATTCAGAACTTCAAACAAATATGTGATACCATAAGGAGGGATCCTAAGATAGTGAGTAAGTGGTACGCTAAGGAACTTGCCGTCCCAGTACAAATAGGCGACAGAGGCGAGCTGATATTAACCGGAAGGTTTAACAGCTCAATAATTCAAAGGCTCTTGGACATGTTCGTAGAGAAGTACGTAATATGTCCAACGTGTAAGGGACCGGACACCGAACTAATACGCCTCGATCGTAAGGTTTGGATATTGCGTTGCCATGTGTGTGGCGCCGAGACTCCGGTAGAGCCGTTCTGAGGTGAGAACATGCGAGAGAGGGTCTACTGCCCAAAATGTAAGGCGCCTATGGAGTTAATAATAGAGAAAGTATCCTCTGCTGACGGCACGATAAGGTACGTATATACCTATAAATGCAAGGCATGTGGCACTAGGCTCGACGACGCTATAC
>WAOJ01000004.1 GCA_015521275.1 Desulfurococcales archaeon
CCTAATGTACTTAGACCTAATTGAGAAGGTTCCCAACAAAAACAAGCTCAGGATAACCTATCACGGAGATGAGTTCTTACAAAAGCACGGCCTCCCGGACAGTGAGATAAAGCCCATCCTTGAGTTGGTTGACCAGCTCAAGCCCACCATAGAGGCCATAGAGGCAGAGGTGGAGATGAAGAGGAGAAGGCCTTGAGCAGCGAGAACCAAATACATTTAATAGTGCTCCTCAAGCCCGAGCTCTCCGAATACCACGTCTTTGTGAACTACGGAGACACCCCACATGACGTTAGGACAAAGTTGGCCCAGAAGCTCGGAATAAACCCGAAGAGGATAAGGCTGTTCGTGAAGAGGAGAGACGGGGTAGAGTACGAGATAACTCACGCCTCGGAGAGCGTAGGAAGCCTAGTTAACGCGTATGGTAACGTCTGGTACGCCGTCATAGAAGAGCCCTACGGTTCTTTGGAGAACGCAATAGAGAGCTTTAGGGAGCACGTAACCTCGTCTTTTAAGATAATGCAGAAGTATAAGCCCTTAGTTGATGATCCGGGCCTAGGCATCTGGACCACAAAGGTCTGCAAGAAGAAGGAGTTCTGTTCCCCCAACAGGGAGTATTATACCTTCATTCTACCCAGCGTAGGCTACCCAAAGACGGAGCCCATAATATTGATAAGCCCTAAGGTATGGCATAAGTGTTGCTTTCATAACCTAAAGCCGGAATATTTCTTGGTTAAGGCAAGGGAATTTCCCGAGCTTCAAGCATCATTCGAAGAGATCGCAAAAAGGATTAGAATTAACGCTTGCCTCATGCACGTAGAGGCTTGGGACTACATACGTCAATCAGAAGAAAACCCGCTAGAGGTGTTGGATGTTGCCCTATGCACGGACGTTGGACTCTGCGACTCTAGAAGTGCATAAGGTCTTCATACCGGACACGGTCATATTGCCGATAACTGAAGTGGCCATAAGGAACAAGTGTTACGTACTAAACAAGGACGCCTCAGAGGACGTAGTCGCCTTCAATGGAGAGTTAAGGGACTTCAAAGCAATAATAAAAAACGCTAGGTACATGAGAAGCTTGGAAAAGGGACCAACCCACGTTAGGACCTCGGACTTCGACGAGAACGACATAATAGTTGCTCATTACCACTGTGGCATAGCCCCTGAGCCCTCAGCGATAGACATGAACACGATGAAGAACGCCCTAAGGTTCCAACTGTTAGCAACGATTCCGGGAAGGCCTAGGATATACGGCATCCTAGCCCCAAAGTTGGCGGGCATGTCATTCTGCATAGACATAGCTTTCTTCGAGCCCTTGCCGGAGATGACAATAGGCTATGAGGAGAGGAGGCTGGAGAGCTCGGTGGAGTTCGATACCTTAAAGGAGGCCAAGAAAGGGTTTGCGGAGGTTATAAGGGAAGGAAACACTTACCTCATAAACGACTTGTGCGACTACTTCGAGGACGAGTGCTATCCCTTCCGTTACGGAGACACCTTCAAGATCTCGCCAGAGGACTTCATATTCATAGCCTCATACCACATGAACACTAAAAGGGATGAGTTTCTGTACATGAAAATAACGACGAGCAGGCTTGTGGCATACGAGGTAAAGGTCTCGAACTTTAATCCGGACGGCGTTGTGGTTAGGGGCTTACCTTGGACGTTCCAAAGGGCTTCTACGAGAGAACTTCGAAATACTTGAGGGACATGAAAATTGACGTAAGCAACAAGGTAGTCTTGGTAGGCGGGGTAGGGACCTTAGGCTCCAGAATTGTTAGGGACTTGGCCCGCTTCAATTTCAAGAAGATAATTGTTGTTGACATAGACTTCGTAGGGCCTGAAAACGTCGGGTACCAGTGCTATCATTCTGAGGAGATAGGGCAGAAGAAGGTTGAAGCGATTGCTAAGAGGTTTTCCAAGTACCACCCTTGGACGGCTGTAGAACCTCATTTCCTAGAGGTCTACACGTTATCCGGGTTAGTAACCTTGAACGAGTTGAAGAAGTACGACGAGCTGGTCGCCTCCTCAGATGCTATTGTCTCAACCTTCGACAGCGCCGGGGCTAGGGCGACTAGCTTGCTCTTGGCGTTTAGGAGGGGAAAGGTCTTCGTAGACGCGGGCTTAGGGGTCACTAGGGGCTACGTGAAGCTTCTGAAGGAGGGTTACTGCCCAATATGCGAGAGGGTCTGGGAGGATCAAGTTAGGTATTACACGAATCCCAACCTAGCCGAGGTGGTGGCAGCCTTTGCCAGCCAGGCTGTGCTATATGCCCTAAGCGGGAAGGCTTGGCCCGCGGAAGTTACCGTAAACTTGGATGCTCCCTTCAACCCAGTTTCTGTATCAGAGATAAGGAACGAAGGCTGTCCCCTCTGTTCTGAGGAGGCTAAGAGGATAAGCTTGGAAGAGATACCCAAGTTCCTAATGGAAAAAATATATTGAAGCTTACCTGGGGGTTATCTTCTCGTAGAGCACTAGGCCCTTGCTGGGGCTCCAGAAGCCCACGTTCACAAAGGTCGGCTTGCCGTTGATTATCTTCACAGTCCACACGCTGTAGCTGGTGGTCAGGGGCTCTTGGTATATAGCGTTCATGCTCTTGTCGCCGCTGAAGCCATGGTAGATGTAGCTCATCTCTATGATAGCGTGCTCCATCAAGTTGGGGTTGAAGCTGGCAGCCCTAAGGGCTCCTAAGGTTACTAGCCAGACGGCATCGTACAAGGTGTCGCTGAACTCTACGGGCTCCTTGTGATAGACGCTCATGTAGTACTTGATGAAGTTGCCCGAGGTGTACGGAGCAGTTCCTAGGACGTGCTTGGCCGCCAAGACCCTAGCTATGGTGGGGTCGGATATTAGAGCTGGTCCCTTCACGGCCTCAGTGAAGAACCACGGGTACCTCTGTAGGCCTAGCGTCAGCGCTTGCCTCAGTATTACCTTTATCTCGTCGAAGGCTAGCCAGACGATGGCTTGTGGGTTGTAGTTGTAGATGCTCCTGAGCTCAGCGGTGAAGGTTCTAGCATTGGGATCGTAGGGTATTAGGTAAGCCTTACCTCCCATCTCCTCG
>WAOJ01000005.1 GCA_015521275.1 Desulfurococcales archaeon
AATATCCTCTTGGCGGAGTCCATGTCCTTAGCCACTACGTGTATTATGGGTCCCTGGACGTTCAACCAAAGCCTCTCCTTCACCGGCTTGGATATTATCCTGAAGAACTCGTCCTCCGTTATGGGTCTGTGGACCTTGAACACTATTGTACCGTCCCTAGACCAAGGGAACTTGGCGTCAACTGCAGTTATCCTTCCGGAGCAGCTGGACTTGGTGAAGGCGTAGGGGAGCTTGAAGAACAGGAAGAGCAATTCCAATATGTCCTCGTCGACGTAGCCTATTTCAATGTCTTCCCTTAGCCTTCTTAAGAATCTCGCCTTTTCTTCTGCCCACGTAGCCTATTCACCCCCTAAACCCCCTTCACCAGCCTCAAATATCGCTTTTATTCAACGATCGTGGGCTTGAAGGTTTTTGAGGTTAATGGAGTAACCGCGAAGTCTCCGTCGCGTCAAGATTTACGGATCCCGGAACAGTCCCAATTCCTCGGCCTCCTCCAAGAGTTCCAAGACCTCCTCCTCGCTCAAGTCGTACCACTGCTCATAGGCGTCTGCAACGGCGAAGACAGGGCCTCCCCTCAAGTTAGGAACTATTACCAGGTCCGCCACTTGAGCTACCCTCTCAGCGCCGTCGACGCTGGCTGTGGGAGCCGCCGCCCAGACCTCTTCAGCCCCCATCCTCTTAGCGGCTTGGACAGCAGTTATCATGGTGAAGCCAGCAGCTATCCCGTCGTCTACGACCGCCACCCTCTTTCCGCTCAAGTCCGGGTAAGGCTTGTTCTTCCTCAACACCCTCTCCCTCATCTCAACCTTTTCCATGGCTTTCCTCACTTGTTCCTTTATTTCCTCATCCGTCAAGGGGGAAGGGCCCAGAGTAACTATGCCAAAGGGTCCTACTGCTCCGAAGCCCGCCTCCGTGGTCCAAGGGTATAGGACCTTCTTCACGATAACCAAGTCCATAGGAACTAGGAAGTACTTGGCTACCTCTAAGGCAACAGGAACTCCCCCGGCCGGTATGGCCAAGATAAAGTCCGGCCTCAACCCGTTTCTCTCCATAAACTCCGCTAAGACCTTGCCCGCATGCCTCCTATCCTTATAAACCAACGTCTTGCCGCTGAGTTCCGGATCATATATCACCTTCCCCAAGGCTTAACCCCCGAAGAGCCTTTTGGCCTCCTTTACGTCCTTCCTACCTATGGTTAACATCTCAGAAATGTCCACTATGACCTCTCCGGCCACTATTACGCTCTCTACCTTGGGGTTCGAGGCAAGTATTATTTCCTCCGGCTCGCCGTGGCCAGCGGTCCAGCCCGGAGGCTCGGAGACGTCCCACACGACCACGTCGGCGCTGTAACCCTCCTTAACCCTCCCTACCTTGCTCAAGCCGAGTATTTCTGCCGCGTCCACCGTTAATGCCTTCAACGCCTCAACAGGGTTCATACCCATGTAGTACAAACTCTTGACCACGTTTAGTGGGGAAGTGGTCTTCGAATTTATGAAACCGTAGCTCCTCTTCCCGCCCTTCTCTATCGCAACAATACCCCTCTCCTTAGAGATCCCCTTAACCTCCTTTATGTCCTCCGAAGTTATAATGGGCAAGTTGAACCTTTTGGCTATTTCCTCAGCTTCCTCGTTGGGTTCCAAGGCCGCTATTCCAGCAAATATCCTGTCCTCAAAGCCGTGCCACTTGTTCAAGAGTATCTGTAGCTCCTCTTTCCAGTTCTCCGAAGAGGCGTCAACGAAGATCACGGCCCTTATGCCGCTGTTCGCTATTGCCCTCGCCACGGGCTCTACCTTGCTCTCTATTGTTCCTACCGCGGTAAAGCCGCTTAAGAGCAAATCCTGCAAGGCCATCTGGGTGGCCCTATAGATCTCGTTACTCGTAGAAGCCTCCCTGCCGCCGTACCTAGAGGGGTACTTGCTCAGTTGAGTTAGGGTACATATCAAGCCCGGGGTCAGTATCCTTCCCTTGCCGTCAATCAAGTAGGTTGCGAAGGAGAACTCTTGAGGCACTTCCCCCTTGTCCACCTTTATAATCCTTCCCTTGTTCATGTAAACGTAGCCATCGAAGCTGTCGCCGGGCTCGCGGACCACTTTGCCGTCTCTGAAGAGTATGCTGTAGCTCATAGCGCTCCCGGAAAGCTCAAGGTACGAGAGTTAAAAGCTAGGGGGATGAAGAAGTGGGCAGCCCATGAGAGGTGATGAGCCTAGTCTCACGCGGACCCCTAGTTGGGATACCAAGTCCTCTTGAGGGCTTTTGTGAGTTGCTCCGCCATCCTCTTCAGAAGCTCCTTCTCCTCGTCCTCTTGTATTCTCAAGCAATGCTTTAGGAAGTCCAATAGGACCAATATCTCATCTATCCCCTCACACGAACCCTTCAACTCCTTCAGCTTATTCTCTATGGCCTTTAGGAAGGTTTCACATATGTCCAACTATCGCCTTACCCACCCTCCAGCTTATTACTTTAGGCTTTGAACTCTCCTCTGGCCCATCGCTTTGATAAGGCTAATAGTTAGGAGCAAGAGAGATGCAGACGCCCTAAGGGCTATGCTAAGGAACTACTTGCCCTCTTGGGAAGCTGAAGTAGCGACGTTAAAGGGTGCCAGGAAAGAAAAGATTTTGGATAAGGTGGATGAGGCCGTAGATCCCAACAAGTTTAACATAATACTCTTGGGTAGGGAAGATTCAGAAATAGCTAAGGAATTGAGCTTGAGCACGCCGATGAACGTGTTAGTCCACGTAATCCCTAGGGCGAGGGTTAGGAATACCAGACTGAGACACATGAAGGCAGAACTGGATAAGGCAAAAGCCCAAATGAGGGCTTGGATATCTTGGAGGGAAGAAGTACCGTACTTCTCTAAAAGGTATCCAGTCAAGATAGAGCCCCCGGATGATCCCTTCTTCGCTTGGGGGCTCTGGTGGAAGACCTTAGGCTTGGGCGAGCCCTCTAACAAGGCCTTTCTGATATTCAAGAGGGCTAAGGGCTTCCACGAGATATATTCGAGGGGAAAAGTCGTGGCCATGGCCGAATTGCCGGACGACGACAAGCCTTTGGTTACCCCTTTAGGGGAGGTAGAAGGCTTTGACCTCAAGAGTTCTATAGAGCTTAGCTCATCCTTCTTGAAAGAGTTGGAGGAAGTAACAGTTAAGGCTTTGGGACCTTGCGAAGAGGCCGTAGTGCCTTGGAGCGCTGGGAAGGACAGCACGGCAGCTCTCCTAATAGCCAAGAAGGCTTGCAAGAGAGTTTACGCAGTTTACGTCAACACCGGCGTGGACATGGGCATGAACGAGCTTTACGTAAAAGCCTTGAGCAAGAAGTTGGGAGTGGAACTTATAGAGGCTTACGCACCAGTGAAGGAGAACATAGCGATCAAGGGGTTGCCTAAGAAGGAGGAGCGCTGGTGTACGGGCTTGAAGCTTGAAGCGTTGGAAAGGGCGATAAAGGAGCTGGGAGTAGACACGATAATAGTTGGGGATAGGGACGCCGAGTCCAGCTCTAGGAGTGACAGGTGGGCGGAGAGGGAATGGGAAGGCGTAGGCAAGGTTAAGGCCCCCCTAAAGCTGTGGAGCGCCGCGCACGTTCAAGCCTACTTGCTCTGGAAGGGGGTGCCCATAAACCCGCTCTATCCTTCCGGCTTCTACCGCTTGGGCTGTTACGTGTGCCCGTTCTTGAGGGGCTATGAGAAGGAACTCTTGAAAGAGGTTAAGGTCGCTAAGTTGGGCGCGGATGAAAGGCTCCTAGAACTCTTCTTAAGCTCTTGGTCGCATTAGCCCTCTTGGTAAGGGGGAAGTTGGCTTGTAGGGAGAAGGCTGAGTTCCTAAAGGAATTGAAGAGCTTCTCGGAGACCGTCGCAAAAATGGAGCACGAGCCAGAAAACACAATAATAATGGAGTTCGTGAGCTCTATAATAAATTCAATCGTGATTAACGACTGTACGATTCAGAGCAGGGGGTTCTGGAAGAGGGCGCTGGAATTCCTAAAGAAGGCCGAATACTACTTAGACAAGGACAAGGCGCTTACGAAGAAATATTTGGAGAACCTCTCGAAGGCCGTAGAAAGCGTCGTAAAATACGAGGTCTGGTGGAGGAACAAGGCCATAACAGTACTAGTGCTCTCAGCGCTAATAGCTCCCGTTATCCCAAATATATCGTTGGCAACGTATGTTCCTCTCATAGCCATAACCATAAGCTTAGTGGACATGGCATTAGGCGTACTTACGCTCTTAGGCGGGGGCGTAGGCGTAATCATTAGGAGGCCCATCATAGGAGGCATATACCTCGCTTTGTCTTTGGTGGGCTTGTACGAGAAACCATTGAGCGTTAAGCTGGAGGAGCCCAAGCCGGAGCCAGAGGTAAGCGAAGAGGAGGTTAGGAACCTCTTTAGGAAGCTCTACGGCAAAGAAGGCGACGAGATATTCGAGTTCGAACTCTATCACCTAATCATAAACGGCTATACTAGGAAGGAGGCCCTCATAGAGCTTTGGAAGAGGGTTACGGGAAACGATTTATCCTCCTCCTCTGTACGTATTGAGGGAGAACATGTCCGCGCCGGGAAAGGGGAAGGAACTGAAGATAATAGAGAGAAAGGT
>WAOJ01000006.1 GCA_015521275.1 Desulfurococcales archaeon
CACTTAAACATGCTAATGGTACAAAGTGAAGCTTGGGACGATTTGGATCATCTTTAACCTTATACGGAGATGGGTATAACAAGCGCTGGAGGGTCTCCTTTTGACCTACCTTTTGATAAAAACACATAGTGAAGCTAACCGAGTTTAGCGAAGTAACGCTTAATTCTATCTGTACATCTCCGAAACTGGGAAAGATCATTGAATCCTTGTGAAAGGCTTGCAGATACGTGTCCGAGCACCTTGCTCCAGACGCTCAAAGGACCCAACAGGCAGAGGATATTGGACATAGTCAAGGACGTTGCGAGCAGGCTCGACGACCCCTTGTGCAAAATGGCCTTCCTAAAAGTGTTAGCATTGCTCAGCAAAACGAACGACAAAGAGCTGGAAGAGGTTGTCTCTCAAACGATGCTCATCCCCCCTCCTCCGCCTTGTTTGGACATAATATGGGAGAACGAGCAGATGGTCTGCTCTACCTTGGACCGCTACGTCAAGGAGTGGATAAAGGCATACCCCGACCACGGCCTCATGGAAAACGTGGTGAACAATATGATGAATGACTTCCTAACGCTCGATAAGAACATGAGGCTCAGGATGACGAAGGTAATACTCAGGTGGAACGACATGGCTCAGCAATATTTGGACGGGATGGAATACTGCAACGCTCCCGGGGAGCTGGTTGACATAGTAAATACCGTGAAGAACTGGAGAACCGAGCTGGTCAAGTCAATATTTGAAAAGATGAGTGAAAGGAGCAACATAATATCTATGCTCTTAACTTCTATGGAAAAGGAGCTAATGGACAAGGCTTTGGAGAGCAAGGACCTAATACTGAGCATAAACGAGGCCTCGCTGAGAAAGGATATAAATGAAGTAATAGCCAAACTCAACGAACTGCAGAAAGTGGTTGAAGAAATAAGGAACGTCTCCGACTCGGCCGGGGAAATGGCTCAGAGCATGGCGGTGGAAGCGGCTAAGGTGGCGATACCTCTGAGTCCCCCTCAAGAAGGGAGTTGCGTGACCCTCCACGACGTCTTGACCTTGAGAGGCTTGCTCTTACCCCAAATGAAGAACGTGATAGAGGGTAAGATGAAATTGGGTGGAGAGGAGTTCGGAGGACAAGTAGAGCCCTTCGAGATAGCAGGAGCGATAGAGGCTAAGGGCTTCTTGAGCGTTAACAAGTCCTTCCTCAGAAGGAAGAGCAAGGTGTTCATAGGGGCTATAGCTTACCATTCAACAGTCAAGAGCAGAGGCGAGGACTGCAACTGCTTCGGCTTGGGAGACTTGAAGGAGTTCTTGGCGAACGTCCCGACCGGGGACTACGTAGCAGTGGCAATAATAACTCCAAACGACATCTGTAAGGAGCTAAAGGAGTTCTTCGAAAAGGGTTACGGAATGAAGAACGTGGGCATCGTTATCTATAATCCACTCGAGGACGAAGCGGTAAGCAGCGGCGAAATAGGGAAGGAGTTAGCCATAGAGGCGAGGAGGCTCTTCGGAGAAGAAGCGATGATTAAGCACGTCTTGAAGAGGCTTTGTGAGAGGTTTGAAGAGGCCAGGGTGAGCAGGGACCTAATAGCGAGCTATTTGAAGATAAGCGAGAAGGAAGCGGAAGAGGTGCTCAAGAGGTTGGCCAAGTACTTGGGCAAGGAGCTTAGAGGAGGGTTATACATAAGCTCCGAGGACTGCTCGAGGCTCTAATTAGAGACATATCTCTATCTCGTGGCCTAGGACCTCCCTTGCGCTCCTGTAGTCGCCTTCCTTCACGTAATTCAAAGCCTCCTCAACCATCTTCATAACCTTGGAGTTCCTCTTTAATATGCACTTCTTCTTCCTTATCTTAACGTCGGCCCCGCTCTGGGCGGCCAACCTCTCTATACACTTAACCAAGTATTCCGGGTTCACCTTAGAGCACTTCACGCCGTACACGCTCGAACAAGGCTCTACGTTGCATTCCTCCTTGAACGCGCCTACTACGAACCTCTTCATGAGGTTCAGTATGTAATACAAGACCAAGTAAGTTGCTAGAGTCGTGATCGCACTGGTTAAGGCATCCTCGTCACCCTTCTTATAAACGACTACTCCTCCCGCTAAGGAGATAATTAAGGTGACGAAGTAACCTAGGAGTGGGTGTTCCACCAGCCACTTGGCAATTATTTTGCCCAGCTCCCCAGCAACCTTGTCGGTAACTCGTTCAATTAGCGACATTTCCCTCTCCCAGTACCGGTCCAGAACGATCCTTCATGTACTTTGTTTCAAAGCAAGCTAATGAGAAAGTCTGAGAGAGCCCTCTTCAAGGCTATTGGTGAAGGGCCCTTCGAATAGTTCCTCAAGATCCTCTCCACCTCACGAGCTTCCTCTTCCAAGCCCCACTCCATCAACTTATCTTTCAACTCGTTGGCGATCCTTACGAGGCCCAGCATTGTCGTTGAGGCCTCTATATCCTTTAACATGACCTTTAGAGCCTCTCTGTTGACCGTGTGAGGCTCAATTACCAACCTTATAACGTTACAAGGCCTCCCCGCCGGCAACTTACCGGGTATGACTATCTCCGCTTTCTCGTGGATCTCCTTTTCGCCCCTTAGGGGTTCCCCGTTGACCGTCGTCCCGTTCGTGGAGCCCAAGTCGCGAACGACGACCTTGCCCCTCTCAGCGCTTATTTCCAAGTGCCTTCGAGAGACGCACAAGGACTTGGCCAAGGGTACTTCTTGAGCCTTGGTTTTCAAAAATACGTAATTCTTCAAGCCCCTTCCCACAATTATCGGCAATTCCAAGGTGCCCTCGTACAGCAGTTTGCCGTCCTTATCCATCGCCAACACTCTAACCTTCATTCTCCTCCCCTACCCGTTCGTCAACTCCTTCCAGAGCTCCAGCAGTTCCATCGAAAGCTTGGCAGCGCCCGGCCTCGCGCTGGGCCAGAAGTTCAAGGCGCTCTTAAGGACTTCCATTACTTTCGGCGTCTTGTCTCCGAAGACTTGCTTTAGAGCTTTCTCTACCTTATTCATTATGTTTATGAAGTCGGTAATGCTTACTACAATTCTCCCATACTTATCCGTGCGACTAACGTACTTCGCCATTTCTTCTGCCACGTTGGGCATATTTATGTTAGTACTGATCGAAATTAAGTCCAGCACTAGGATAGCCGTATTGAACACGTCCACCGCCTCCGGGACGAGCTCGAGGCCCTCCACGTTCTGGTCCTTGGCTACGAGTTCTGGAGGCTTCACCTTTGCTCCGGTGGCATCGGAAGATAAGCTACCCCTTACCGTGAAGACGGGCTCCACGCGCGTCTCGGCACGCTCTCTTATGACCTTCCTAGCCGAAGAGTAATCTACCACGCAAGCCACGTACCCCTCCTCGGCCCTCTTAATCGTTAAGTTAGTATGGTGAACGTCGTACAAGACGTAGTCCCTAATGTGGAGGGCAGCTAAGGATGATGCGACTTGGGAGCCCACTAGGAAAGCGTCCTCGGGCCTTAGCAACTTTCCCAAGGGCCTCCCGACCCTCTCTTGTACCAACCCCGGCACGTCCCTGGCGAGCGCAAATACTCTGGGAAAACAGAACGCCTTGCTCAACTCGTTTATAGTCAATGAAAATTCCTTCTCAATCTTAAACCTGTTCAACCTGGCTCGGCTTATCTCTTTGGGGCTGGCGGGCCACACGCCCTTTTCCAAGAACTCTTTCAAGAAATTGAAGAATTCCACCGCGTCGCGGGATATCTTGAACACTACGTCCTTACACGCTATTACTAAGCTGGCCCACCCTCCCCCGCTCACTATCTCGCACGTACCCAAGTTCACCTTACCCTTTATCAATATCTCGAATATCTCCTCTGGCAACGTAAAGTCGTCATTAGTACCCAATCCTAAGGTTCCTGACAAGGGCTTGAAGGCGCTTATCGGCCTCACGCTTCTAGTAATTGCTTTGAACGTGAAGGAGTAAGGGTACTTGAAGCTCGATGACGCGACGAGGCCCTTCACCTTCTCAAATATTTCCATCTTCTCCTTCGCCCTCAGTACTTCCAAGTTTACTGCCTTGGCCAAGCCGCTAAACAAGTACTCTGGAGGGACCTTGCTGAGCATCTCCTCCAAGCAAGCTATGAAAGCTGAGGCGTTGCCGCCAGGGGGGAGCGCCGAGGAAAGCATGGGATCTAGCATGTTTCTCACGAGGTTCTCCAAATCCTCTAGGTCCATCCCCGGCTTCATGGCCTTCACTATCTCATAAAGCTTGTAGCTCGGAATTATGCACTTGTACCTCAAGTCGCTCAAGCGGTTAACCTCGTCGAGTTCCGGACTTCTGGCGAGCTCGAGCTTCCTAGTTCTGTTAAGCCAGCCCAGCACTGTGCAATCTATGGGTCTTATCTTAGTCAGCTTCTTGATTTCATCTACAGCGATGTTGAGCCTTGAAAGCAATATGTAAATGGCTGTAGAGAGGCACCCCGCTTCGGCCAAGCACTCAGCTGCGTCGCCCTCGCAGCTCTCCAAAGCCTCGTGAGCCCACTTACAAGTCCTAAACTTAACCTCGGCGTCCACGTTTTCGTCGCTAAGCTTTCTCAAGCAAGGTATTAACTCCTTCCTAAACTCTTTACAGAGCCTCTCCAAAACCCTCTCGCTAAGCCCCTCTAACTCATTAGGACCAACTTGGTAAAGGGGTTTACATCCATCCGGAACGTCAGAATAGGGGATCTTTAAGCAATTTTCGTCATCTTTGACCCACAAGTACTTGCCGTCGAAGATTATTGCATTCCTCGAGGGTATCTCTATCTCGACCTCCTTTGAAGCGACGAACTCTTTTGCCGCCAACGTTAACTCGGTCCTTGCTAAGCACGTGACCGGGAGCTTCACCGTTTCCAGCTCTAACTCGTTCAAGCCCTTGACCACTTGGTACTTTTTGGCAATGACTAGCCCTCTTTTGTCGCTGACCTCCAAAGACGTGTTCACCTTAGACTCTACGAGCAATGTGTTGTTCTTTGTTCCCTTTATGTGGAAGGGTTCTTGGGGAGCTTTTAGGCTTATTTCGAATTTAAAGTTGTTACACTTTACGTATCCTTTTTCGCTAATTTCTTTGGGTATGACCCTTAACTCGGCTTTCCCGTTAACTACCTTGAACGGGACGACGTTACCATAAACTTCAAGGACGCCCTCAGCTCCTTCCGGGCCTTCGAGCACAATATCACTAGGAATGCCCAAATACGCTTCCCCTTGCTTTACCGAGAACGGGTTCTCCAACGGTGGCAAGTTCTTCTCTATTGTGATTTCATCAACCTTTATGATACACGTACCTTCCAACTCCTTCGGCCTTATGACAAATTCGTCTTCGGGCCCTTCTCCCTTGACCTCAACGCCATAGGCTTTGAGCGCGAAGGGTCTGGGGACGTTCAGCTTTACCTTCAGCTTTACTTCGCAAGGGTTTCCCTCTACGAAAACGTCGCACTCCGGCTCCTTCAACCTCGGGTACTTTATTGGTATGTCTACACCGTTTACCTTCAGCTTAACCTTCTCAACTTTAGGGATAACCTCCACGACGTCGTGCGGGTTCGCAAAGCCCCTCACCACGTTTCCGTAAGCTTCCAGCTCGTACTCGGCTGGGAGGGGTAGGGTGAGCGTTAAAGCGGAGAGAGTCCTCTTGACCGGTTCCCCTTCCAGAGTCGCTTCTAGGACCTTCGCGTCCGGGAGCGTTATTTCGAACTGCCTTCCCCACACCTTAACGGTGGCTTCCGCCTTTGCCTCCTTTACCAACAGCTTAACTGGTTTGCCCAGCTCTCCGCTGGCCTCAGAGCCGTAGGCCTTGATGACAAAGGACTCGCCCTCAGAGCCCTCCAAGCTTACCTTTACTGGTACCTCGTAGCCCAAGACGGGCTCCCTCAAAACCTCCGCATAGAACCGGGGCTCCCCTAGCTTTCCGAGGTCGAAGGAAATGGTCTTCTCTTCGTCCCCAGTATCTACCTTGAGTGTCGTCCTCTCGTCGACGGGCTTTAGTTTTAATATCCTCTTGAAAGGCAAGGACCCAACCCTCATTCTATCTATGATGTTTCCAAAGATTACTCCACTTATTATGAAGGGTTTATCGTAAACACCCTCGACCTCGATCTCAACCTCTGTGGGCATCATAAATACCGGTTCCTTCAAAGGGTTCACATTTACCTTGATCCACATGAAGTCCTTGAATACTTGGTCATTTATTTCTATGGGTCTGTTCAAGCTGCCCTTGAGGCGTAAATACAATGCTCCCGATGCCTTTACTATTACCTTGTCGTCCTCCTCACTTACCTTCAAGTTGTTGTGCGGAACCGAGAAGGCGTCCATTACTTCCGCTCCACGGACCTCCAGCGTGGAGTTAGAGCCGCAATCGCAGTAACAGTCAAGCAACACCTCTTCCGAATTTATCGGCAAGTTCACTTGTTTGCACGAGAGCCTCAAGGCGAGCACCCCCTCAACTGTTCTATCAGCGTTCTCAGTTCGTTCCAAGAACTTACCTTAACGAAACCATCGCCCTCATCCTTGAGCAACAAGCCGTCTATTGATACGGCGTCGAAAGGTACCTCACAGATCTGCACGCCTTCCTCGTTCAGCTTTTCGTCTATATCTGCCCAGTCAAAGACGAACTTGTCCAACCTCTTCAGCTCTTCTCGCTTATACAGATAGGCTAAGATGGGCAACGTCAGCAAAAAGTAAGTTATTATTGCAATAAGGGGCTTGGACACGATTAATGCGAGAAACTCGACGATAAGTGAGAGGAGCGCTGTGGCTGCGAGCTTCCACGCGCGCTCAGCTAGAGCTTTGGCCATTACAAACGAAACTATCGCGGTCGCAACATAAATTGCTATTATGCCGGCTTTAGTGCTTAAGAACGGGTAACCGTAGTAAGCCTTTAACAACATCACGATAATAGAGGAAATAGCCAAGAGCATTATCAATACTTCAAATTTCAGCATTATGAGGGATGAGGTCAAGACCCTCAAAGCCTTATCGCTGCCAGGTTTCCCGGAGAGTTCTCTCAAGTACTTTAATTCGAGCTTCTCCTTCATTATTGAGAACTTATGCAATGCCAAATTTTTTAACTTTTCAAGCTCCGCTTCTAGCTTCGAAATCGTTTGTTCGCAGCTGGCCTTCAAATCGTTAAGTTTAGCCTCTAGATCAGCTACGTTCGAATTAATGCTATTAAGCTTGGACTCGAGGTTGTCGATGTCCTCTTCCACTCCATCCGCCCAAGCCTTAAAGAACGAGGCGATGCCAAATCCTATAATTGCAATGATAAGCCCTAAAACGAACAAAGCCGCGCCCTCCTCAGCGCCGCCGAGGGCGCCGAGTATCCCGATCCCCATCAATAACGCTCCTATGCTCCCGACCACATTGAAGAAGCCCTCTACGGACCTGAGGGTTGACTCTAAACCCTCCAAGCTGTTTATCTGTCCTTGGATGGAGGAGGCCTTGCCCTTTAAGCTTTCAATCTTCGAAGAGTACTTCGAGATCTCCTCGTTACAATGTTCCTCCGTAACGCGTAATTCGTTCACGACGTTGTATGTCATCGTATTAATCATCTTGACTTTATCTAGGTCCAGTAGAAGCTCAACGTAATCGTGTACGAACGAATAGTGTATCTTGTTAAAGGTGCCAGTTCTTACCAATAAGAAGGATAACAGCGCCAGTGCAGCAAATAGGACCGAGGAGAGGGCCCCTAGCTTGTACGTCTTTATGTTCTCCTTAGCTCTCCTAGCTTCTTCTATCTTTAGCTTGATGTGCTCTATAAGGGTCGGCGATACGAAAACTCGTGCCTTACCGTACTTCATGGAGACCCTCGCCAGCTCCAAATCTTCTTTGAGCAACACCATCTCAACAGAGCCGTCTCTTATGGACTTGAGTACGTAGTCCTTGGAAATCCCTTCAGTGACCATTTGTATCCATGAAAGATACTAATAAGAATAAAAGTGTATCGATCCTTGAGAAGCCATTACCGTTTATTCAGCGTGAGCGCGCCAACGGGGAAGGCGTTTCTGAAAGACACTTAGTTACCCTTAAAATAAGAGGGAACTTGAATAAGGCGGGCTTTATCCGTTGAAGGTAAGGCTTGTATACTCTTCCGGCAAGGGGGTAGCTCTAGAAACGCCGTTCTTCGTGGGCAGGGTTCCGGGAAGCGAAGATGTAGCAGTGTTTAAGGTCAAGGGGGACCCCGGCACAGAGAGGCTCCCTTGCTCCGGCAATTTTGAAGTTCTCGACGTGATAGGGAAAGACTTGAAGGTCAGTAGGTGTCACGTGAGGGTCTTGGAAGATGAGGGCTCCTTGCTCATAGTCGACCACGGCCCCCTGGGCAAGGGCTCTACCAACGGCACATCAGTGGGGGGTTATGGAACCTTAACAAAGGGTGGAATCGTCAAGGTAAGGGATTTCGCTGTCGTATCCATTCCATCTTCGGAACCCAGCATAACGTTCGTAATTTACCCGTTGGAAACCGAGGTGCCTTATACGAGGATCATCGATCGCATATACATGTTCCGTAAGGAGCTGACCTCGACCTCGAGTCCTACCAAAATAATAAAGATAACGGAGGAGATAAGGTCATACATGGAAGTTATCCTCAAGCACGAGGAAAGTGAACGCTTAGCGGGGCTGATTGAAGAAATGATGAAAGAGCTGGACGACGCTTTAACGCATAAGCTACCCCCTATGACCATAAAGGTCTTAGTGGAGAAGCACTTGGACAAGCTGTGGAACGCCTTGTTCGGCATATAGCTCCTTAAGACGAGACGGGTTATACGATGAAACCTTGACCAAAAGTTCTAAAAACTTTCCAAGGCCTTGCAACGGTCAACGTCTAATCTCTAAAGCTAGGGGTGAACGGCTTTGGGAGAAGGCTAGGAACTCCTCCTACGCGAGGAGCTGATAAATCAAAATTTACCAACGTATACGGGCACCGACTTTGGCCTCTGTATTGGACAAGCCCTTACCCAAAGAAGACTTGAAGGAATTGATTAAGCTCAAGCTCAAGGAAGCTTTGGTTGAGTCCAAGCTATCCTTAGAATACTTGGAAAAAGGAATAGTTAGGAATGCATCTGGAAAAGCGTTCCAAGCTTGGAAGGCCTTGATTTCTGCTCTAATAGCC
>WAOJ01000007.1 GCA_015521275.1 Desulfurococcales archaeon
GTATTACACCGCTGCCTAAGGATTCCAAAAACTTTCCGGCTTCTTCAACTTCATCCTCGCAGTTGGAGGAGCAATCCAGGGTCAGCGCTATCGTATAGAGGCCGTGCGTATTTTTCCATATAAAAACAGTCCCTTTCGACACACTCGATCACCCTTGAAGGTCGAGGAGGCTCTGCTCAGAGAGGCCTTAAAGTTTCGATTGGCTACCGGCCCCCTTTTTGGGGACGACGTTGACTGCTTGAGGCTTAGGGATGGATGTTTGGTAATGAACGTCGACGGCTTCAGTGCTAAGGGCGTGATGCTTCCGTTCATGAACTTGAGGGACGTGGGCTGGAGGGGCGCAATAGCTTCCTTTAGCGACTTGATAGCGAAAGGAGTTAAACCATTGGGAGCGACGTTTTCTGTTTATGGCAAGAACTTTGAGGCGGTAAGAGAGATAAGCTTGGGCGTCTTCGAAGCGTTGAAAGAGTACGACGTTACCTTCTTAGGCGCAGATACTAACGAAGGGGAAGAAGCAATAGATGTAACCTCTTTTGGTTTCTCGAAATACGTTCCAAAGGTTTCGAACGCCAAGCCCGGGAACTTGGTTGTCGTGCCAAAGGCTTGCTGGGGTTGCATAAACGCTTGTTTGAGGGGAGAGATTATCGAGCACTGTAGGAGGCCTAAGCCAAAGCTTCAATGGGCTGAAGTCATTTCTTCCTTCAAAGATAAAGTAACGGCCTCGACAGACTCGAGCGACGGACTAGTAATTTCATTATATAAAATAGCTAAGGCGTCCGGAGTGAAGATAGTGCTTCAAAGCCTTCCCCCGTCTCCACTTAGGGAAGAGGACGTCCTTTACGGGGGAGAGGAATATGCCCCCATCTTAATTGTAGAGAGGGACGTTGCTAATGAGATAGCAAAGAAGATTGATGGTTACATAATAGGAAAGGTAGAGAATGGGGAGGGAGTTTGGTACAAGGAAAAGAGGTTGGAAGAGAGGGGGTGGGAATGGTTCTAAACTCCCCTTACTGCAGTGGCTGGGAGCCAGTGCCTTGGAGTTCAAGCCAAAGATAGAGCTGAAGAGGTGGGATTTCAAGATAGAGGACGAAGTGAGGAAATGGTGGGAAAAGGAGGATTGGTGGAAGTTTAACGTAAACAGTTCGAAGCCCAAGTTCGTTATAGATACTCCTCCACCTTATCCAGCTCCCGTGTGGCACATAGGTGCTGCTGTAAGCTACACGATGCACGACATGATAGCCAGAGCTATGAGGATGCTCGGTCATGAGGTGCTATACCCAATAGGTTTTGACAGGAACGGGTTGCCCATAGAGTTCTACGTCGAGAAGTACTTGGGCTTGGATCCCAAGAAGGTTCCAAGAGAAGAGTTCCTAAAGGCGTGCAAGAAGGCGTTGGACGAGTTCACAGACAATATGAAGAGGGTTTTGAAGAGGCTTCTCATAGCGGCAGACATAGATGGGGCGTATTTAACGGACTCCCCCGACTATAGGGCCTTCACCCAAGCCACGTTCTACGAAGTTTGGAACAAGGGCTTGGTTTATGAGGCAGAAAGGCCCAACAACTGGTGTCCTCACTGTAGGACTACCATAGCAGACGCTGAGGTTGAGTACAAAGAAATGCCGGGAATTTTGGCTTACATAAGGTTCAAGGTTAAGGAGACAGGGGAGGAGATACCGATAGCGACGACGAGGCCCGAGCTCCTCTGCGCTTGTAAAGCAATAATTGTTCACCCCGAAGACGAACGCTACAAGAAGTTCCACGGGAAGCATGCTATAGTACCGATATACGGAAGGGAAATACCCATAATCCCTCACCCCATGGCCGATCCCAAGTTCGGAACTGGAGCTATGATGGTCTGTTCCTTCGGAGACTGGAGGGACGTACAGCTCTTCAGAGAGTTGGGCCTGAAGCCTGAGAAGGCTATAGATGAAGAGGGTAAGATGACCGAGTGTGCCGGCCCTATAGCCGGTTTGCCCGTAAAAGAAGCAAAGAAGAAGATAGTCGAAATACTTAAGGAAAAGGGTTACTTGATTAAGGTAGAAAACATAGTGCACAAGGTCCCCGTCCACGAGAGGTGCGAGACCCCCATAGAGATAATACCTATGAAGGAGTACTACTTAAAGCAGCTCCCCTTCAAGGACGTGTTGAGGAAGTATGCGGAAGAGATGAAATGGCAGCCGGAGAGGTACAAGAAGAACTTGCTCCAATGGATAGACTCGGTTACGACGGATTGGCCCATATCTAGGAGGAGGTACTATGCTACGGAAATACCCATTTGGACGTGCAGGAAATGTGGCTACAAGTACGTGCCGCCCCCGGGCAAGTATTATAGGCCTTGGAAGGAACCCCCTCCGATAGACAAGTGTCCTAGGTGTGGGGCTAACGATTGGGAAGGAGAGACCAGAGTGTTCGACACTTGGATGGACTCGTCGGTGACGGTGCTTTACATAACCAAATACATGAGGGACCAGAAGTTCTGGGAGGAGACGTTCGTTAAAGGCAAGAGGCTCAGGCCCCAAGGTTATGACATAATAAGGACGTGGCTCTACTACACCTTGTTAAGGGTCCACCAGCTAACCAACATGAGGGCCTTCGATTATGTCTTCATCAACGGAATGGGATTGGACGAGAAAGGGAGGAAGATGAGCAAGAGATACGGAAATGTGATCTTGCCGGATGAGATTTTGGACAAGTACGGGGCCGATGCGTTGAGGTTCTGGATAGCCTTAGAGGTCAAGCCTGGAGAGAACTACAGAGTAATAGAGAAGAAGATAGAGGGTGCTGCGAAGTTCTTAACGAAGTTCTTAAACGTCGCTAGGTATGTATCGGCCTTCCCTTACCCCGAGGAAGCCGGAGAGCTGAGCGGGACCGATAGGTGGATACTCGCCGAGCTTGCCGAGTTAATAGAGAAGAGCAAAAAGGCTTACTCCGAAATGGACTTCCACACGGTTGCAGAAGAGTTCTACCACTTCGTCTGGGACAAGTTCAGCTCCCATTACATTGAGCTAAGCAAGAGGAGGGCTAGGATGGAGGGTTTCAACGAGGAAGAGGCCAAGGCCGCTTGGTGGACCTTACACACGGTCTTGAAGAACTTGCTGCTAATACTAGCTCCAATATCCCCGGCCATAACCGATTACTTGTGGAGGCAGCTCTATTCCAAGGAAAGTGTACATGCCCAAAACTTCCCAGAGGCTCCAAAAGAGTGGAAGAACGAAGAGTACCTAAAGAAGGGAAGGGAAATAATGGAGTTGAATTCGAGGGTCTGGAAGGCTAAGAAGGAAGTATTGGGCAAGAAGCTGAGAGAAGAGGTTACCTTGGAGGAGTTGAGGAAGGCTGGAGTAGAGATACCGGAGTTGGGAGACTTCGGAAAGGACTTCGTAAGCATGCATCGCATACGAAAGTAATACTTTACCTCCCTCACCTTTTAATTCGGAGAGGGGACGAGTTGGAGGCCTTGAGGATACTTAACGACCTCTATGCCCTCCCTCAAAGAGCACTGATTTATAAAGACTATGCAATAATAGCGGATTTACACTTGGGCTTCGAAGAGGAAATGGCGAGAAAGGGAGTCTTCTTGCCGCCGGCACAACTCAAGAGGGCCTTAGAAGTTTTGAAAGTGATAAGAAAAGTGGCAAAAAAGATCGTAATAGCTGGGGACTTAAAACATCAGTTCTCAAGGCTAGGGAAGAAGGAGGAGGAAGACGTCAAGAAATTCTTGGATGTGGTGGAGAAACACAAGCTGGACTTGGTCCTCGTGAGGGGGAATCACGACACTTTCGTTAGGCATTTGCTAGAGGAGAGAGGCTTCGATGTCGTTGACAGGCTGGACTTGGGAGAAATCAGCGTTGTTCATGGTCATAAAGACGTAGAACTGAACGAGGTAACTATAATGGGCCACGAGCATCCCAGTATAAGCTTGAGGGACCCGGTGGGAACTGCAGTGAAGTTCCCGTGCTTCTTGAAGGTTCCAGTTGAGGGAAAGACGGTAATAGTGTTGCCGGCCATAGGTCTCTACCAGAGCGGGACTAGTGTTAGCTTGAGCAAGGACGCTTACCTATCTCCAATAATGAAGAGGGCTGCTTTGGAGGAGGCGGTTCCCTACGTAGCTGACGACGAGGTAGGAGTAGTGGAGTTCCCGCCTCTGGGCGAGCTAGCCGACGTGCTCGTGAGCGATGCCATTAGAATAGTACCTTAAAGTTCCTTTAATCGCTATAGCATTGGGAGAGGGGGATGGAGCAACTGGCTCTGATAGCATTAGGACTCTTGCTTGCCACAGCCTTAGCTATGGTCTTTGGAAAGATAGGCGCACTAACCTCCGTAGGCTTGGCGGTAACGTCCGCAGCAATCGGCGCAGCCTTAGGCTACGTCGCTTGCTACTTCCTCTCGCCGGCCAGTGCCTATTACTGCGCTTTAGCTTCCTCTTTCGCGTCAACTATAACTTCTTCAGTTATAACTGCTTTGTTAATGTACTCTTCGACTCACGCCGTTGGGAAGAGCATAGTGCTTTCTTTGGGATAACCGTTTTTTATTCGGCTTAAGCCTCCCACAAAAGTGGGTTCGAGCTTGATCATTATTAAAGT
>WAOJ01000008.1 GCA_015521275.1 Desulfurococcales archaeon
TCTGGGAAAAGTTGGGCTTGGAAGATGTCCTAAACCACTACAAGCTCGTCTTCTTGGGAGATTACGTAGACAGGGGACCCAAGCAGATAGAGGCCTTGCTCTTGGTCTTGGCCTTGAAGGCGAGGAGGCCGGAGGAAGTCGTGGTGCTGAGGGGAAACCACGAACCGCCCAGAGGTTTGGAGCCCTTGCCCTACGAGTTTCCGCACTTCTTGAAGCTTAGGTACGGCGACTCATGGGACATCGTTTATAGAGTTGCTAGGGAACTATTCGACTCCATGCCTCTTTCCCTCTTAATAGAAGACGCTGTAGTAGCATTCCACGGGGGCCCTCCAACGGTATTGATAAGGAGAGGGTGTGAAGGGATAAAGTGTTTGTACGACGAAACCAAAGGAGTGGTGGAAGAGATACTTTGGAATGAGCCGGCTAACATATGTTCTTGGGACGACCCACCGGAGGCTTGTTGGGCCACGAACCCTAGGGGCTGGGGCTACTTGTGGGGAGCCGGCATAACGAGAGCTCTTTTGGAGAGGACCGGTACTAGGTTCCTAGTTAGGGCCGATACCCCAGTGGACGGGGTAAAGCTCTTCCATTATAATCGCGGCGTGAGCGTGTTCACGCGATTGGGGGTTCCCTTTGCAAACAGAAGGGCCGGCCTCTGGGCCCCGGACTTCACCAAGAGGGACTGGCACTTAACTCCTTCCTCGTGGGCGGTCTTGGTTTGAGGGTGGATGCATTGAGCGTGGAGGAGTTCTTGAAGCTCGCTGAGAAGCTATTAAGAGAGAAGCCCTCCAAGATACCTTCCGGCAGCTGGCCCGAGGACTTGAAGCCGGTAATACTGTGGCTCCGCTCCTTGGCCTCCAAGGGCACTTCGGTAGCCTACTTGGGACCTCCCGGGAGCTATACGCATGAAGCCACTTCTATCCTATTCCCAAAGGAGAAGTTAGTCTCAAAGGGGACCATAGCGGAGGTATTCGAAGCGGTTGAGAAGGGAGAGGTTGAATACGGAGTGGTGCCAATAGCCAACAGACTTGAAGGCCCCGTTAATGAGACCATAGACTTACTCTTCCAGAGCAACGTGAAGGTTTACCACGATATAGAGATACCAGTTAGGATAATGCTGGCTTCGGGAACGGTTAACTCTTTGAAAGAGATCAAAAGGATATACGGGCATCCGATGATATTCAAGCAAGCTACCAAGCTACTCAAAGAGCTTAACGTGGAGATTGTACCAACTAAGAGTACGTCGGAGGCGGCAATAATAGCCTCCAAGGAAGAGGGAGCAGCAGCCCTTTGCTCCCCTAAGGCGGTGGAGCTTTACGGCTTGAAGGTCTTGAAGGCAAACGTAGAAGATAAGCCCCACAACGCGACCAGGTTCTTCGTAATAAGCAAGTTGGATAACCCGGAGGGGAGCATGACCTCCATCTTGGTGACGGTTCCGCACAAGCCAGGAGGCTTGTATAACTTCTTAGAGGTCTTCGCCAAGAATTCCGTGAACCTAACCATGATATATTCGAGACCCATGAAGGACGTTCCTTGGAGGTACATATTCTACATTGAGATGGAAGGCTCTAGGAAGAAGTTGGAAAAGGTTTTGGAGGAGGCGAAGTCTAGGACGGCAATAATGAAGGTTCTGGGAAGCTATGACAGGCTAGACTTGACGGGTTGAAGGCGTAAGGTCTTGCCCAAGGCCCTAACTACCTCCTCGAAGTGCGTTACCCATACCACGTCCTTACCCTTCGACCTCTTAACTATAATGTCAATTATGGTTGTTCTGCTCTCCGGATCTACCCCGCTCAGCGGCTCATCTAGGAGGATTACCTTCTTCTCGCTGAGCAAAGCCATGGCTATCCCGACTCTCTTCCTAAGTCCGCCGCTGAGCTTGGATACCTTTACCTTCATGTACTTCTTTATGCCCAGCTCCTCGAGCAAGTCTTCGTCTATCCCTCCCGCTAGTGTTAAGTTCTCCTCGACGGTTAGGAAAGGAATTGCTGGTTCCTTCTGAGGGACGTAGACCATTGGTCTCTTCTCGGGCTTGAGGCCCTTCTTACCCTTCTGTATTATCTTGCCGTCAACTTCTATTATTCCGTAGGACTTAATTCCCCCTAACAACGCTTTCAATAAGCTGCTCTTGCCTGAGCCGTTGGGACCAGTTATGGCTAAAGTGCCGTCAACTTCGAAGCTCAAGGGTCCAAAGTTCAAATCCTTATACCCGTAAACGAAGTCCCTAACCCTTATCAAGTTCCCACCCGACGCTTATCGTCAAGACTACAAATGCCAAGATCGCCGAGAGGGCGATCAATGAAATTACCTTTGCTACGTCTCCCGACTCCAAGTTCAAATATATAGCTATGGGTAGTGTTTCCGTCTTAAACCTTATTGCTCCGGCTAGGGTAACTGAGGCGCCGAACTCAGCCAAGGAGCGAGAATAGACCAAGAGCGAGGCGGACTTAAACTGGCGCTCCACTCCCCTAAAGAGCTTCTTCAACAGACACAAGCCGTAGCAACCGTGAGACTTTAATGCTAATATGATGTCCTCGTCTATCTCCTTAAAGGCAGACTTTAGTGGCTTGAGGGCCAAGGGGAAGGACACGGTTGACTGGGCTATAATTATCCCTGGAACGCTGAAGACGGCATGTATTACGGAATTCAAGGCAGCCCCTATGGGAGTTTTGCTGAAGAAGAGCAAGAGCGTGGCTCCCACGGCAACGGGGGGCATCGCGTTGGGCAAGCTCAGTAAGGGCTCTAATATACTGGAGCCCCTAGACAGCTCGTAAGCTATCGGAAAGGCTGCGACCATTACCAACATTGTGGATACGAACGATGTTGATAGGCTAAGGGCTAAGGCGTAGAGGACCTCGGGATCGGCGAGAGCTTTCATCAAGTCTTCAACCTTGACGACGGTCAAGAGGGACAGCAACGCGATTAGCCAGAGGAGCGCTGCTAAGTAGCTGAGTACCTTCACCTTCCCACCTCGTAGCCCAAGTCTCTGAAGATTTGCCTAGCCTCGTCGCTCTTCAAGAAGTTTACGAACTTGAATGCTAATTCCTTGTTCTTCGAAAACTTGAGGACACCGATGGTTATGCAAGGCTTGTAGGGCATGGGTCCCCTCAACGGCGTATAAGCCAAATCGTCGTACCACTTCGCGGCCACGTTCCAGCCCAAGGCGACGTCAACCTCTCCGAGCCTCAATACAGTTATTAGCTTGGCGAAGTTCTCCGTATAAACGACCACATTCTTTTTAATTTTGTCCCAGATACCCATCTTCACCAGCATATATTTAATGAACTTGCCTACAGCGCAGTTCTCGGGTTCGCACATACCAATCTTCACTCCAGGCTTGAGCAAGTCAGCCAGAGTGTAATTCTCGCCCTTTTTGTAGAGTATCGCTGGCCTCATGCAAGCGACTTCTACCACGCTATTTGGCAAAATCAACCCCATCCTCAAGGCCTTCTTCGTATAAACGGGCGTCGCCGATCCCAATACGTCCCCTGTGTTTGTAGCATAGGCTTGGTGAAGCAAGAAGCCCGAAGAACCGTATATGGCGTTCACCTTTACTGAGTACTTCTTTTCGAAGAGGGATATGATCTTTGGCCAGGCTTTTATTCCGGCTGCTGGCAAATAGGCTATTAAGTATTTCCCTCCCTTTGGGGTAAGAGCGATGATTGCCACTGCTACTATTACTAGTACTAATATTAGTGCTGCAGCTCTCTTCATCTTCAGTTCCCGTTTACACTTCGATCAAACTTCCCTTTATCTAGCTGTCTTGTAAATCGATACAAGTTTACTGGCTTCCTCCTTTATCTTAATGAATTCAGTCATTGTGTCCTTAGTGAGCGTCACAAGTCTCCCTTCATCGCTTATCGCTATTATGCAACGCTCCAACAACCTCCTTCCGTCGTTTTCAACTTCGAACTTTAGGTAAGACATAATGTCTTGCTCATTTCCTTTGAGCTTAACATTGGCTTTGTCTGCAGCCTCCATAACTTTGAAAGCGACTTCACTCAAGCTCTCGCCGGCTTTGACGGTTACATGAACCCTCGAGGAACAAGCTCTCATGAGTTTACACAAGTTCTCGAACTTCTTAACGTTTTTGAGTCCCCTCTTAATCATGGAGTGCACGTTCTGTCTACTGGTTCCTAATACCTCAGCTATCTCGCTCAAGTTGAGTCCCATGGACCTCAGCATGAGTGCCAACAGCTGTCTTTCAGTGGGTTCCATGATTTGAGGCCCAAGAGATTTTGATACAAGTGTTTTATCTAAAAGCTTCCTCCCCTTTGCCCAAGAGGGGCATTGGAGTGCTCAAGTTCGTTATCGATGCCAGCGCTTTAACTGACCCCAGGCTAAGGCAACTCTTTGGCGTCAACGAACTTTGGGAGGCCGTAAACAAGTCATTGGAAAAGATGGCTTTGGCAAAATTGAAGCTGGGCTTCTCATTTTATACTACTCCAAGCGTTATGAAAGAGATAAAGGGTTTCTTGGAAAGGGGCATGAGCCCACCAGAGGTAATAGCGAAGCTCGGAGTTTGGATAATGGTTAAGGATGTAAGCGAAACTGAAGTTAAGATACCGGCTAGGGTCTTCTTGGAGTATGTGGCCGAGGTAAGGAGGAGGTTGGACAAGGGCTTGAGGGTGGCTGAGGAGAGCACGAGAAAGGCTATGGAAGGGGGCGAGATAGGGGAACACATAAGGAACTTGAGGGAGAAGTACAGGGAGGCCACTAGGAAAGGGCTCCTCGACTCCGTGGCCGACTTAGAAGCCGCTATATTGGCTCTGGAACTGGGGGCAGTGCTAGTGACCAATGACGAGGGTTTGTGCAAGCTGGCCTCAAAGTTGGGCGCCACTTGTATAGATCCTTTAACGTTCTTCAAGACCATCGATGAGTACCTAGAACTCTCAAAAAGGGCTCACAGCTAGATCTCTATTAAGAACCTTCCGAGCACTACTGATACCAAGCTCATTGCTAAGGGCGGGAAAGTAAAGGACATCCCCGGCAGCCCGTTTATGGCGTCCACCGCTTGGGGGGCGGAGGAGTATAGGTATGGAATGGAAAGGGCCCCAATACTCACGGAGGCCAACAAAGTTCCTACATCGGTATATATTATCATGAATGACGCCAAGGCCCCCACGGATGC
>WAOJ01000009.1 GCA_015521275.1 Desulfurococcales archaeon
ACATGAAGAAGCCGGTAAAGAATGCTAGCAACGGGTAGGAGGGGAGGAGCAAGGGATTCAAGTTTAGGAGTACGTGGGTTAGGGTAGCTACTGAGGCCCAAAGGGTCCAGAAGGCCACAAGTTTCTCCTTTACATCGCTTATACCTTCTGTCACTAAGTATGAAATAATGGATGCTGTCACCGGTGGTACTGCTAAGAGAGCCCACAAAGGCCTCTAGCCCGCCGTGCAAGGTCCTTGGAGATTAAAATACCCTCCACATGGGTATTCTCATCATGGCCTCTCTCCTGTGTAGCATTATTTCCTTACGTGAGGCCATTAGGTAGGCCAAGCCCATTCCAGTCAAGAAGCCTCCCACGTGGGCCCACCAAGCCACTCCCGTTGGAACTCCGGTCAAGCTGTACATACCCATTAGTAGCTGCTGTATGAACCAGAAGCCTATGAACAGCCAAGCTGGCAAAGCGAAGATTAGCGGGAAGGGGACGAATACCAGCACTTCCACCAAAGCTCCTGGGAAGAAGAGCATGTAAGCGCCGAGGACGCCGCTTATGGCTCCAGAAGCCCCTATGGCTGGAGTAAGCCAAGGGTTCTGCCTTATGTATGGGCTGAGTATGGTGTTGGTCATAAGAGTTATTGACAACAAGTGGAAGGCCGCAGCGCCCAAGCCTGAGATTAAATAGAAGAGTAAGTACTTCTTATGTCCCAGCACAGACTCCACGTTGTCTCCGAATATCCATAAGAACAACATGTTACCCACGATGTGCTCTATGCTGCCGTGGATCCACATGTGTGTGAAGAGGGTATATTCCCTCATCCCGTTCAAGACGAAATAGGGAACTAGACCATAATGCTTGACGAATTCGTCGAGGAGCAGCATCTGGCCGTTAACTATGTATGGTAACTCAAAGAATATGAAGACAAATACGTTGATCAGTATTAATATCGTGTTCACTATTGGAGGTCGCCGCCTTACGCTTATGTCAGACCATGGTATCAACGCGCTCCCCCGCCTTCCTTGCTTAAAAGGCGTCTATATTCCCTTCTAAGTGCTCAGTTTATAAAATAGAGCTAGGAGCGCTTCCCGGTCGGGAGCAGTGCTACTGAAGAAGAAGTACATGGAAGTTCTCGAGAAGTTCAAGGATAAGGAAGCTGTTGATATGGCGGAGCTTGCGCCGGGGGAGTACGAGGAGGCTGAGGAAATAATCCACGTGTTGTTTGCCCTAGAGCTTCAAGGCTTGATAGAGCCAGTGAGTAAGGAAAGGCCCAGAGAGTTCAAGCTCACTGAGGCCGGCAAGAAGGTTCTAGAGGTATGGGAAGAGGTGGGCAAGCCCGACGTGGATAGGTGGCTGGACTCCGCGATACACGCTGCCTTGTGGGCCTTATGGAAGACGAGCGCTAAGGCACCGAAGGACTGGTATACTCCTCTGAAGGAGAGGGGCTTCTTAAATGAAGACGGGACCATCAATGAACCCGCCAAGAAGCTCTTGGAACAGTTCGAACCGAAGGTTAGGCCGGTGAAAGTAAGGGTTACCAGGGACTTGGGCTGGGTATTGGCAAAGACCCCTCCGGGCTTGGCTTACATAAAGCCCCTCCAGAGGTTCCCAGAAGAATACGTCGACCTCCTAGAGGCTATGGGGGCCTTGGTCTTCAGCTCACCAGATAGGAAGTACTACGCCTTGACGAGGTTTGGAAGGTACTTGAGAGAGGCTATAAGGGAACTCAGACCCGTCGCTATGGAGTATGTATTAGTAAACATGAGGATAGTTGAGGCTGTCAAAAAGCTCATAGAGGGCAAGGAACTTACCGACGAAGAGAAGTACTTGCTCATGAACTTGGGCTACTACAGAGACGGAAAGCCCACGAGGGCTGCCAGGTGGCTCTACTTGGCAATAAAGGAGCTGGAAAGGGGAGAGTGGTGGGCCACCTTCCCAGTGGGCTTGACCAGGGTAGATCAGTGGGTGCTGAAGACCATAGACCACTTGTGGAAGAAGGCTGAAACCAACCCAGAACTGAAACCTACGAAGAAACTCATCAAGTACTGGATAGAGAACCACAGAGACGAGTTAGGCATGGACGAAGAAACGTACAAGGAGCTGGAGTTCACAGATTATACAATAGGAATTGCTCTCTACCGCTTGGAGGCCATAAGGCTCGTGGACTCTTACGAGGAGAAAGGGAAGCTCATCTACGAGCTGACCGAATACGGAAAGAGGTTGTTGGAGGTCCTAGGCCAAATAACTGAGGTACCGGCCCACGGAGTCAAGACCTTGGTTTATGCGGACAGAGGGATTCCCCCTTATCGCGCTTGGATAGAAGAAGCGATCCAGTGGGGCTTAATGGGACAGCTTGGAGCCGGGACCAAGGCCAAGGAGCTGGTCAGGATAGCTAGAAGGGTTAAGAGGCTACCTCTAATAACCAAGCTTGAGCATGTAGTGTTGCAGAAGACTTTGCCCACTAGGCATAGCGAACCAATAGAGGAGTTGGTGAAGAGGGTAGTCGCTCTGGGCTACGATGAGGAACACGTGAGGGCTGCCATATACTGGCTAGAGATGTGGGGTGCCGTAGAGATCTACGGCAACGGCTACGTGGAGCTAACCGAAATAGGAGATATGTTCAAGCACGCATTGGTAGCTACTCCGCCGGGAGTGGCTACTCCAGTACACCCGCACTTCATAAGGGTGTTACAAGCCATTAAGGAGTTGGGAAGCTACGAGGACATAGCTGAAATTGTGAATAGGACCAGGCTGACCTTGGGGATAGTGAAAGACGCAATAGTGGTGGCTAGGGAAGCGAAGCTGTTAGGAAGGAAGGACCTAACGGGCGAAGGCGAACTCTTACTGGAAGCAGTTAAGAGAGTGCAAGAACACGTAGAGGAATGGGCATAATTAGAAACGTTTTATTTCATGTTTAACCGAATAGATACTGAGGAGTGGGGTTCCTCCTAGTCTTAGCGCTAGGAACAGATTTCCCGACAGTTCGAGTAAAAACTGTATCCCTTACATTCTTCCAAAGCATCTGGATTGCTATCATTTCTCGGCTCAGAGGCATATGCGAGAACGATTTTGATGTCGTTACTAACCGAAAACCTCGTTAATGCTCTAGTACGAGCCTAATAGTGAACTCCATTAGAGTATTTGAAAGGTAAGTAAAGCGTTCCCCTTCGGTAAGACATTTTTAATACCTTTTTTAGAAACGTAACTCTTGGGACCCACTTTGGACCTAGACTGGGTCCCCGAAGACGTTCTCGAAGAGGTCCTCAAGGAAATTGAACCAAAGAAGAAGGTTAAACCCAACCGCAAGAGGCCAACGAGGAAAGACTTGATGAGAATAATAAGGAAGGCTTTAAGCTTCGACGTGGGACCCCAAGATTTCGTTGACTTGGTTTACGAACTCTTAGAGGAAGAAGGTTTCGAGACTAAGTTCACTACAGTTAAGAGGATATGGTACACCTACGAATATATGGTTAGGAAGGGATTCATAAGCGACGTTTTGGACGTTGTAAAAGGTAGGTGAAGTTAAGCAATACTCCTCAAGAACATCTCGTGTATCCTCGTATCGGAGGTAAGCTCCGGGTGGAAGGCCGTTAATATGACGTTGTCCTCCTTTACCATCACTGCCTTCCCGTTGAACTCCGAGAGCACTTCAACCCTCTCGCTCAAGGGCTCCATAACTGGTGCCCTTATGAAGACTCCTCTGAACGTTCCCAAGCCCTTTATTTCCAAGTCCGCTTCGAAGCTCTCCCTCTGCCTCCCGAAGTAATTCCTTATTACCCTCACGTCGTTTGTACCCAGTAAGGGCTCATACTTCTTGCCGCTCTGCTTGTCTATTACCTCCTTAGCTACCAAGGCAGCTCCAGCACAAGTTCCCAAGACCGGTAAGCCGTTGCTTATCCTTTCTCTAAGGGGATCAGCTATCCCTAACCTCTTGCCTAGGCGATACATGGCCGTGCTCTCTCCTCCGGGAAGAACGATGCCCTCCACTTGGTTCAAGTGCTCCTTCTTCCTAACCTCAATAACCTCCAAGTTTATGCCTAAGTTCTCCGCAGCCTTTTTTAGCATGTATACGTGCTCCACTATCCCTCCTTGGAGGGCTAGGACTCCTACCTTCATCTCACACACCCCTCACTTGCAACAGCTCCTCAGGCTTGAGCTGCCTTATGTCAATTCCCATCATGCTCTTCCTCTCGCTTATCATGCTCTGTGCCTCTAACACTGCTTCTGGGTCCATCCACAAGGAGGTTGCTAGCACTATTGCCTCAGCCCTCTGCCTCGGGTCTTGGCTCTTGAATATTCCGGAGCCCACGAAGACTCCGTCTGCCCCAAGCCACATCATTAGGGCTGCATCCGCTGGAGTTGCAATGCCTCCGGCAGCGAAGTTCACCACCGGAACTCTTCTAAGCCTAGCCGTAAGCTCCACTAGCTCGTAGCTCACGCCCATCTCTCTTGCTTTTAATACTCTATCCTCCTCAGCCATGCTCACTAGCTCCCTTATCTGGGCCATCACCGTCTTCATGTGCCTTACAGCTTCAGCGACGTTTCCGGTCCCGGCCTCTCCCTTGGTCCTTATCATTGAAGCCCCTTCGCTTATCCTCCTCAAGGCCTCTCCCAAGTCCCTAGCTCCGTTCACGAAGGGGACCTTGAACAGCCACTTGTTTATGTGGTGCTTTTCGTCGGCCGGAGTTAATACCTCGCTCTCGTCTATCATGTCCACTCCTAGGGCCTCTAGAACCTTCGCCTCCATGAAGTGTCCTATCCTGACCTTAGCCATCACCGGTAAGGAAATTGAGTTCATTACTTCCCTTATTACGTTCACGTCCGCCATCCTGGCCACTCCGCCGGCCTTCCTTATGTCGTAGGGGAGCTTGTCCAAGACCATTACTGCAACTGCTCCGGCGTCTTCGGCAATTCCAGCTTGCTCCACGTTGGTGACATCCATTATCACTCCTCCTTTCTGGTAAACAGGGAAGCCCAGCTTCACCCTAACGGTGCCTTGAGCCACCTTTTCCCTGAGCTCGGAAGGATCTGGCATGTAGGTCCAAAGGCCTTCCTCCTTTAGCTTGTCCGCGGCCTCGGCTAGCTTGTAGAAGAAGGTAGCTATGGCGTCAAAGCCCACTTCTACTAAACCGTCGCGGGAGGAGAGCGCGTTCAATTCGGGGACCCGGAGGTTAGCTCTCCAAGGGGTCAAAATAAGTGTGATGGGAGTTTGGGGTTGTTGTTTTAAGATATGCTTAAGAGTTTCGCTAACTCTTCCAGCTTCTTTATTTCCTTTTCCTTATTGTTCAAGTCTTTCAAGAGTTTCTCTTTGTATGCTTGGTAGTTCTTGGAGAACTCGTCTACAGTTTTGCTTATGAGGCACTTGACCACGTTGTCCAAACCGCCTTGTTTCTTGGCTTCGAGCCTCCACTTCAGTACTTCGCTGACGCTGTTTGCGTTCAATATGCCCTCTATTATCTTGGCAGGGTCCTCGGCACAGCTCACTGTCGGCTTATTACTAACCATGCTTTTCTCTAACTGGTCAGCTTGGGCTAGCGTGGCCTTGATCAAAGCCATATCTACCTTAGCTCTCTGGATTAGGCTCATTATCTTAAATACCACTTTTAACGTAGGCTTTTCGTTCATTAACTTCTTTATCGAGCTTAAGGAGTTGTCCAAGTCTTGGTAGAACTGGTTTAACCTGGTCAAAATGTCTGCTAAGGACGAGAGCTGCGTTAAGTAGAACACGTTCCTCTGGAATGGTCCTTTGAGGACTAAAGCTTTGTAACCGGTACTGCTTGAAACCTCGTTGTAGAGCTTCTCTAATTCGGTGTAAGGCTCGAAAATGATAGAGAGGGAACTCGGTGCGACGTTCGTTTGGAAAGTTATGGGAGCGTTTGCAGTTGTAACGGTCTCAGTAACGGTGAAAGTGGTTGTTGGTTCATACCCCTCAACCTTATACACGTAAATCCTTCCATCCTCAAGTCCAACAGCTATCCTATCCTTCCACCAAGCAACCGCCCAGACCTTGTCGCTATAATAGTCCCCATAGTGTTTCTGGATAAGTAAGTTGCCCTTTATATCGAATACCTTAAACGCATGGTTTGGAGCATCAGAGACAAGGATGAAACGACAATCCGGACTAAACGCTATTTGAAAAGCATTACCAAAGCCACCCACATCCCATACCTCTTTTGGCCTCGTTGGGACTTCTAGATCATAGAGGTACAAATGCGACCATGTTGAAACTGCCAAGTACTTCCCGCAAACCGCAGTATCCTTAGCTCCTTCACCATAGCTTATGCTGTTAACAATTGTTCCGTCCTTTATGATTAAGAGCTTGTTCCAATCCCTATCGGCTACGTACCAATAGCCTTTGTAGTATGCCGGTTTGTTGAGGACTAATCCAACGTCCACGTCCCAGAGCTTGTTCCCGTTGAAGTCGAAGAAGGCACATCTGTATTTACAAGCTACGAAGCCGTTCGAAGTCATTGAGATTGTGTTTCCATAATCACTACCAACATACACCTTCTTGATCAAATTTCCGTTTTCATGCGTTATGTAGGCGTAGCCATCAAAATTAATAAAGCCAAACTTGCCGTTTGAGTAGGAGGCATCATTCATCCAGCTACTTCCACAAACCTTGTTCAGCAAGTTTCCATTGGAGGACGTAAGCGCAACTATTTAGATTTCCCGAAGCAACCCCCATGTGTCCGGAATCGCCGAAAGCAATACCATATACTGAGCTCCTAACTTTGTAACTCCATAGCAATGTTAAGCTCAATGCCTTGAGCAAGGTTAAGCTGAGCAAAAGCAGAGCCAAGGTCCTCATTTTCTAAGCCCGGTAACAATTCGAAAGGAGAGGTTAAGATGGTTCCGATACTTTGCAAAAATCCCTCGCAGCTTTAAATGATGTCTTATCCCTCGAGTTCCGATTGGAGGATCAAAGTCGTGATCGTATTGAAGGATTCCATTGCCAAGAGACTCGAAGAGGAAGCCAGAAAGCACGACATGACCCCTGAAGAATACCTCCTTGAACTCTTAACCAAAGACTTAGATCCTCAAGAAAAGGCTAAGGAGTACTTGAAAACGGCCGAAGAACTCCTAAGACAAGCCAAAGAAGAACTGGAGAGAGGCGACTTCAGACAAGCAGCTGAAAAGCTATGGGGCTCAGCAGCTCTAGCAGTTAAGGCTTATGCATATTGGAAAGATGGTAAGAGGCTAGCCTCTCATGGCGAACTTTGGAAGTACAAGAACAAGTTAATGAGAGATCTGGGGGAGTGGGTCTACGAGGCTTGGATGGTCGCCAGTGGCATGCACGTCTGCTTCTACGAAGGATGGTGTGATAAGGAGGACGTGGAGAGGGCTACGAAGTGGGTCGAAAGGTTGGTAAGAGGGGTAGCAAAGTCCATCGAATCCTCTTAGATCATCCTACGCAACTTTGATGTACTTAGCGATCAAGTGATTCTACATTGAACCTAGAGACGATAAGGGTTTCCAAGAGCCTAGTCGAGAGACTGAAGAAAGGAAACGGAGAAGCAATGACATAACCTCGGATGAGTACTTGATTGAACACTTAACTCAAGACCTCGATCCTCAAGAAAAGGCAAAAGTACACGTCAAAACTTCTAGGGAGCTCCTTGAAGAAGCTAAAGAGGGACTCTAAAAAGGAAACGTTTGTAAAGAGACGGATACCTCGATTATTATTAATCTAAAAATAATTGATCGAGAGCAAGGTGGGCTTAGATGAGCTTACTCGATAAAGCAAAGGAAAGGCTCGAAGAGCCTTTAAGTGAGAAAAATTTCCTCGAGAAGAAGCTTGAGGATTCCATCTACGAAGCTTACTTAGCCAAGAAGCTAATGGAAGACGGTCTGATC
>WAOJ01000010.1 GCA_015521275.1 Desulfurococcales archaeon
CCTCTTTCAACCTGAACGCGTAGAGTATCAAATCGAAATAATTTGGTATATGAGATATGGTGGAGCAGAAGGTGCTCCCGCTGAAGGTCCTCATGGTAACGTATCTCAAGAACGGGAAGACGCATAAGACAGCCTTTACGTAATGCATGGGTATGAATGAGCCTAGGTCTTGCGCTTTGAGTAAGTCCAACGGAAGCTTGAGCAAGGGATTGTTGAGCCATGCGTACCTCTCGGTGTAGGTCGGATAACCCATGAACAGCTCGTCCCCTCCTTCTCCAACTATTAGCACTTTGTAACCTAAGGACCTAGCTTGCTTCGCTACCACGTAACCCAGCACTAGGGCTGGGTCGGTGGGAGGCAAGTAGGTCTTCCTTATTATTTCCTTTGCATACTTTAAGAAGTCTTCGAGTTCCACGTAGATGAGCTTGTGTTCTAAGCCCAACTCTTCGGCTATTTTCCTAGCCAGCGGGCCTTCGTCGTATTCCCCCTCAGCTGAAACGGTTATGGAGAGCAAGTTCTGCCCCAACTCCTTAGCTATAATCCCGGCCAAGAGGGTCGAGTCCACCCCGGCACTCATGGATATAGCTATTGGCACGTCTGCCACAAGCCTATACGCGGTAGCTTCAACGAGCTTCTCATAGAGTTTCTTCCCATAATCCACCAAGCCGCTCCACTTGTACTCCTTTTCCGCCTCTCTGAAGTCCAATCTGTAGTACCTCTTTACTTTAGTGTTCAAGTTCAGATCCACCTCCATCATGTGTGAGTGCTCCAAGAGGTCAATTCCTTCGAACAGGGAGTAGCGGACCGGCGAGACGGAGACGAAGCCGTAGAAGGTTCCCAAGGGACTGGGCCTTATTTCCTTTCCTAGTTCCTTAAGTATGGAAACTATTGCGGAAGGCTCGGAAGCTGCCAAGAACAGCTCTTCGTCTTTGTAGTAGAATAAGGGCTTCTTGCCTACGTGGTCTCTGAACAAGTACATCTTCTTTTCCAAATCGTCCCATATGGCTATTGCGAACATACCCCTCAAGTGCTTAACGATGTTTGTTCCCTCTTCTTCGAAGAGGTGCAAGACTGTTTCCGTATCCGTCTTGCTCACGAACTCGTGTCTATCCTTTATCCTTTCCATTATTTCCTTGTAGTTGTATATCTCGCCGTTCATAACTATCCCGAACCTTCCGTCCTCGTTGAAGAAGGGTTGGAGCCCCTCGTCCTTAGGGTCTATTATCGCTAGCCTGGTATTTCCAATAGCTACCCTCTTATCGTTGGAGATCCAGTAGCCGTAGCCGTCCGGACCTCTGTGCTCTATTGCTCTCAAAGACCTTTCTACGAGTTCGTCGTTCAAACAGGGCTCCTTGCAGACGGCCGCTATTATCCCGCACAAGACGGCTACCGTTCGGAGGACCTTGTTACAGTAAATATGGCGTTGAGGGTTACCTAGTCACTTTATCCTTTATCATTTCGTAAAGTTTTCTGGCCTCCTCGTTTTCTTCAAAGTACTTCCTCACGGGCTCCAATATCTCTGCCAAGTACTTGGCTGTGGCCTTCTTCAAGTCCAAGGGGTGGAGCTTGCCCTCTTTGAAGTCCCTCTCCAGCTCTTCGTAGCTGTTGTAAACTACTGTTCCCCCGAACTTCTCGGGCCTTTCTACTACGAACTCCTTGCCCTCCCTCCAAGGGAATATGACGTACCTCACTATGTCTAGGACGGGGTTGAACTCAACTTCTTTAGCTGGACAATAGGCTTTCCTCAGCTTCCTCCATATTTCTTCTGGGCTGTCGTGGACGAATATGGCTGTTTCGGGTTTGCTCTTGCTCATCTTAACCTCGGCCATGTAGTCGTCCACCTCTCCCTTGACGTCCATCCTCTTACCCCCTTGCAAGGATGTGAGCAACGGGGTGTGTATCGCTATTACCTTTTTAGCTTTGAGCTTCGGAGCCACGTCCCTTTGTAACATGTGAGCCTTCCTCTGGTCCAACCCTCCCAAGGCTATGTCCAAGTCCATGTATATTATGTCGGAGACTTGCATCGCCGGATAAATGAGCTTTGAGGTATCCAGCTCTGCCTCCTCCATCTTCCTACCCATTATAGTTAATGCCCTCTTCATCCTGGCCAAGGAAGTGTTCTTAGCTACTCTTAATACCAATGCCCAGTAGTTTGGGTCCTTTACTAGGTCTTCCGCATAGACCCACCTTATCTTATCCATCGGCAAGCCTAAAGCTTTGAGTACGTGCCAAACATACTTGGCAGCCGCTTTAATGAGTTCCAAGTCCCCTCCTAGCTTGTCGTTGACCCAAGCGTGCCAAGTAGCAGCTAAGATGTTCATGTCTACTCCAGCCTTCACTAAGTCGTCAACCTTCTTTGCCCAGACCATCCAGCCCACGTGGAAGAGTCCGGAAGGCTCGAAGCCTATGTAGCCCTTGAGCCTCTCCCCCTTCTCCAACTTCTCCTTTAACTCTTCCTCTGTCACTATTTCTACGGTGTTCCTCTTGATTAACTTTAACTTATCCTCGACGTCCATGGCTCCCGTGGAGAGGCTTAAGGAAGAGTAAAAATGCTTTAGAAGCTCGAGAAGGTTTGTCCGTTTACGTAGGCCTTGCCGGAAAACCTTATAGCTCCCCTATTCCTGTAGACCCTTTCCAACTCCTTGTCTATTAGCTTAAAGATGGAAAATAGTTGGAAGGCGGCGAAGTAGCTGTAAGGCTCATTGTAATATTTTGTCTTCTTGTCGAGTCTCTTCACCTTAACCAGCTTTGCCAACTTCTCCATCGGACTCCCCTTCCACATCATCTCTATTCCTACATCTTCAGTGACTATTGCATTACCCTCCAGCAACAAGGGATCTATCTGAAGCAAGGCCTTATCGCATAAGTCCGGGGGGCTAGGATGAGGGGAGTCCCTCGCCCTAACCTCTTCGAAGAGGGCCTTAGATATGAGCCCTATTAAATTCACATACTTGCTAGATCTCTTGGCCCTTTCCTCGTACTTGTGGAGGAGCTCGTACATCGCGCACCTAGGTATCCTTACCTTATAGGGAGTGTTCAGAATTCCCAAGTACAAGGCAGAGGTATCAGCAATCAAGGGGACTGAGACGTCCTCGGGCTCGACCTCAACAGGCAAAGCTCCGGAGAGCCACAAGACCGTGTCCGAGCCCCTCTCCAAGATTCCATCTTCCATCAAATCCTTCAACACGTCCAAGGCCTTCCTGGCGCTCTTCAGAAGCTGGTCTTCGGGCCTATCCGTTAAGGTTACGCTCCATAAAGTCTTTGCCTCCTTCCAAGAGACTTGGTCCTCCACCTTTCCCTTGGAATACTTAATTTCAAACTTCAGCTCGGGCTTCGGGCAAGAATCCTTACAAGGCTTTGGGTACTGGGAGTTCATCTTGAGGACGTCCAAAGCAGCTTCCCTCCTAATGGGTCCCCTCTCGCCCAACACGTTCAACATCTCGTCGCTCATTCCCTTACTCAAAACCTTTCCAGCTACGTTCATAAAGACCTTATCTCCATCTATATCCCTTAAGGCATTGAACCTCTGTAAGAAGCGGGGCACGAAGGGATAAGTTAAGCCCCACCACAAGCTGAAGGGGAAGCTTACGTGAGCTACGTCGAAAGCCTTGGAGACCAAGGAGGAAAGGGA
>WAOJ01000011.1 GCA_015521275.1 Desulfurococcales archaeon
CCATCATACTCCTTCTTCTTTTTGGTCATGTTCCTTGCAATTACATTACTAAGCATCATTATGTATATCTTTTACCTTTAATGCGATAAGCGCGATCTGAGTTCCCTTAACAATGGTATTTCCCCAAGCTTCTTCGGGTCCAGCAAGTCCCAAAGTATCCCCTTTGGCCTACTTAACGGCTTGAACCTAAACGATTTTGTCGGAGTGAAGGCCATTGATAAGGGAACGTCCCAAGGGTCTTGTGGCAAGGGAGGCTCCAAGACTTGGACGTCGTGGACGGTGGTAGCTATTGGGACGTTTACTTCCATGAGCCCTAACTCGGTCAAAATCCCAAACTCCAAGTCCCCGTAGCCAGCTCCCTTACCTATCCTCCTACCTTCGGTGTCTATTGCTACTGAGCCCTCAACCACGAAGTCGACCTTGCCTATGGTTTCAAGTTCTTTTATCGTCCTCAACTTCTTCCCGTACTTGAAGGCCCCCTTTATGGTCGAAGCTTCCCTATACTTGCTCTCCGGTATCTTCTTGGGATCCAAGAGCAAAAAGCCCTCCCTAAGCCTCGGAGTTGCCATCAGCAAGAGCTTGCCTTGCTCCAAAGCTCCGAGCCTTACCCACCTCTGGGGGCTGTCCGGGTTGCTCTTCACTACTAATGCCTTCTCCCACTCCGGCTCCTTGAATAGCCTCTGGGCAGCTTCCTTAGCTCCCTTGAAGTTCGGTATTCTCCCCTTGATCGGGAAAGGTGGCAAGGCGAAGGGCCTTAGGGCTTCCCAAACGTAATTCCTAATTTCCTCCTTAGTCCTCAACACGCCTCACCTCTGAAAGCCTTCAGAGCTTCTTTGAAGCACTTGGGACTTAAGGAAAAGGCCGGAACTTCCTTCGCGTATTCGCAGTATTCCGGACAGAACTTCTGATGCACCTCCGGCTCTTCTACTAAGAGCATGAAAGTTAGTCCTAAGGCCAAGGCCCAACCTGAAGCAACTATTCCGCAAGGGGAACCCATCATTAATGCCTCTGCCAAGGGAATTAGACTCATCCAGAACTGGTTGGGATGCCTAGAGCAAGAATATACCCCGGTCTTGACCAAGACGTCCGTCTCCTGGAACCTCTTGGTCCTAGAGCTATGACCGCAAAGCCTCAAGGTCCTCCCCGCTGCAGCGGACATGTATATGGAAAGCAGTAGCAAGGCCAAGCCCAAGGGAAAGGTGGGCAAGGGCTTTAGGCCCAAGTAGCTATCCAAGGCCCAGAAGAGCAAGGGGAAAAGGGTAAACATCCCTATCCAGAAGGCGAACTTCCAGAACCAGCGCACGTTTAACCCCTAATCGCCTTCAAGGGCTAAGGAAGCAATGAAGTGTTCGCTTTGTAACAAGAGGGCCTTCTTCAAGGGTCCTTTGGGCCCCTTCTGCGAGGGGCACCTGATAGAGAGCGTTAGGGAGAGGGCTAGGAAGGAGATAGAGGGGGTAAACGAGAAGATCTTGTTAGCCGTTTCCGGTGGGAAGGACTCCTTGGTCCTAATGGACGTCATGGCTCACATATACGATAAAGAGAAGCTCGTGGCGGTTACTGTGGTCGAGGGCGCTGGGAGGTATAGGCTCAAGGAGGTTGAGGTGGCAAAGGCATTTGCCCAAAAGTTGGGGATAAGGTACTACTACGTAACTTTCAAGGAACTCTTCGGCTTAACGTTGGACGAAATGGTTTCCAAGGGAAGGCTCAGCCCCTGCACCTATTGCGGGGTATTTAGGAGGAGGGCCTTGGAGTACTTGGCGGAAAAAGAAGGAGCTATAGTAGCCACTGGCCACACCTTGGACGACGAGGCCCATACAGCCTTACTAAACCTCTTGAGGGGCTCTTGGGAGGACGTCTTAAAGATAAACTCGAGGGTGAGGCTAAAACCTTTAAGAAAGGTGTATGAGGTCGAAGTTGCGGCCTACGCCAAGGTAATAGGCGTCCCCTTCCAGAGCGAGGAGTGCCCTTACATAGTGACCAGACCGTCCCTTAGGGCAAGGCTTAGGGAGAGACTCTTCGAGCTGGAAGAGGTTAGGCCAGGAACCTTGATCAGGTGGAGGGAAGCCTTGGAGAGGCTTGGGTCCCCTAAGAGGAGGGTTAAGTATTGTAAGCTCTGTGGCTACCCCACTTCTCCAGATAGAGAGATCTGTAGGGCTTGTGAGCTGGCCATGGAAGTGGGAGCGAGAGTCCCCAAGAGGCTGAGACCTTGAGGCCCGCGGAGGGAACGGTAATAGTAATGGACTTGGACAAGTTTTCGGAGGTCGTCAAGGAGAGGGGGTGGAGCGAGTGGAGGCCCAACGACGCCACAGCTTTACTAACGGAGCTGGTGAAGGACTTCGCTTCCAAGTGGGGTGGCTCAGTAATATGGGGGTTGGACGAGGAGAGGGGAACCGAGGAAGTTGTTGTAGAAATACCCTATGTTGAGCCCCACGAAGTGGAGGAGGACCTTAAAAGGATAAGGGAGAGGCTAAAGGAAATGGGAGTTTCTATAAGCATAGTTGCCGTTAAGGACTTCGTCTTTCCGGAGGCCAGCGATAGGAGAAAGGCCTATAGGGCAACTCCGGGCAGGAGGAGGGCTAAGAAGCTCTTGGAAAAATTAAAGAGGTCCGGAGGAGGAATTCTCATTACTTAACTCCAAGCTCCGGTGAGGCGGTCGCAGTCGTAACTAACGGTACCTTGCCTCCGAAGAGGCTCACGTCCTCCTTAACCTCCAACACTAGCTTGTAACCCCTCGTGTTCCACTGCTTTTCGACCGTAAAGGTCGTACACTTAGCGAAGGGCAAGGAGTTTATTAATGCTGTATCTTTAGCCACTACCTTGTCTGGCGCGAACATTAGGTCCTCTACAACCTTCAAGGTAGCGTTAAGCGTCGGAACGCTCTCTACGGGCACTATGTTGGGGACGTAAACGCAGCCTTGTACCTCTTGACCTTCTGAGGCCTTCTTCACCTCTTTGCCTTCTACGAAGTACTGGGCCTTCAAGTTTGGCTTTATGTAGTATAGGAAGAAGTCATAGTTAGGCACGTAGTATACTACTGCCTTACCCACGCTTATGTAGGTACCTCTGACGTAAGCGGTAGGCCCGGCTCCCAAGAAGCCGACGAGCTGGACTCCGTAGAACTTGGGGACCTTGGCTACTAGCTTTACCTCCTTCCCAGGCTCTACGGTAGTTTGGTTCAAGGTTTGATCCGGCAAGTTGGCCATATCGACTTTGGCTTGGAGCGTTATTGGAACGTCACAGTCATTCTTAATGGTAAACGTTATCTTTTCGCCAGGCACTGTTCTGATCAAGTCTGAACTAACCTTTAAGCAGCTGTATAATCCGGCTTCCTCCTCGTTCGCTTTAACTATCTTCAAGTAGCCTACGTGGTCTAGTTTAACGCCGGCCACGTTCAAGTCTACGTAAAGGCCTTCTGCGTTCGGCTTAACTACTACGTCCACACCCCCTACTTTGGGCATCTTCTTGAAGTACACCAACACGGTCCTACAACTCTCTTTGTCGCTCAACTTCAAGGTTGTTTGGTAATACTTGGGAGGGTTTATGCTATCTCCCCTTAAGGTTAGGACAGCTATGTGGCTACCTCCGTTTTCTTTAACACAGAGCTTGAGCACATAGTAGTCCTTGAGAGTAGTTATGTAGGTTATGGGTTTTCCGTTATAGTACCAAGTAACTTTCACTGTGGCAGCTAGGGCTAGCGCTGCTAATGCTATTAAAACTGCACTAAACCTCATGGCTCTCAAGCCCACAAGCGTACTGAGGCTAATTTGTGGATATGACTTGGAGGTAAAGGGAACCTTGAAGGTAAGGTTGAGGAAGTATCAAGAGAAAGCCCTAAGGATAGCGCTGGAGAAGAGGAGGTGTGTAATAGTAATGCCTACCGGCTCTGGAAAAACAATAGTTGCTGGAGCTTGGCTGGAGGAACTCTTTAAGAGGGGGATAAAGAAGGCGTTGGTGTTGGAGCCCACCAGAATACTAGTTGAACAGACGACGTTAGTTTTTAATGAAAAGTTCGAACTAAAGGCAAAGGCCTTACATGGCGGAAAGGGGGAATCGGTAAAGAGGGAAGCGGTCAAAGCCCCCGTCGTCGTCTCAACCCCGGAAGAGGCCGAGCTTTGGCTAGAGGAACTCAAACCTTCCCAAGCCATAGTGGTGGACGAGTGCCACCATACCGTCGGCAAGGACCCTTACGTGAGAGTGGTCAAGGAAATTGAAGCGGAATGGAGGTTAGGCCTAAGCGCCTTCGTACCTCCCAAGAGGAGGAAGCTCATCGAGGACTACATAGGGGAAATAGTTGAGATAGGGTGGGAAGAGCTAAAGGAGTACTTGCCGGAGTGGATAGGCGAGATCTACGAGGCGCCTCTGAAAGGCTCATGCAAGGAACTCTACGAGGAACTCTTGGAAATCTGGAGGCAAGGTGACAAGAGGCGGAGGCTCTTGGCAAGCATGGCAATAAGGTTCTTGGTGAGGGACGGCGCCTTGGCCCTCTTAGACTCCGCTAAAAAGGATACTAAGCTCGGGAAGCTGCTTAAGGGCTTGAAGAACTTGGAGCCTTGCGTCAAGGAGCAACCGCTCCACAAGTTTGAGGCCTTGAAGAGGGCTTTAGACGACCATCCCTTCGATAAGGCCTTAATTTTCATAGATAGGGTAATAGTGGCCGAAGAAGTGGCCAAGAGGGTTGGAGCCGGCCTCTTGGTTGGCAAGAGGTGGAAGGGGAGTAAGCTAGAGGAGGTGAAGAAGTCTAAGATAATAGTCTCAACCTCGGCCGGGGAAGAGGGAATAGACCTACCTGAGATGGACTTGTTAGTTTTATGGAGCAACACGGCCTCAACCTTGAGGTTCATACAGAGGATAGGCAGACTCCTAAGGCCGAAGCCCGGAAAGCTGAAGTTCATGGTATTCATAGTTACTCCGGAAACAATAGATACGGACCTACTCATAGAGGCATTAACGCTTGCCAAGAGGTTAGGTGTCGATCCGCATGTGGACTTGGAGGTCCTAAAGAGGATACTGGCGAGGGGGTCTATAGCAAACATATTGGAAAGCTTGAGGAGCCAGCCGTTGCCGGAGGACGTAATAGCTGAATTGACGGGCTTGTCTAGATATAGGGTTAGGAGGGTCTTGAAGAGGATGGCCGAGGAAGGGATAGTCGCTTACATCCACTCCCCCTTTGGGAGGCTTTGGTTCTTACAAGAGAACTGGGAGGGGGCATACGAGTTCCCTGAACTGTTGGAACCGGTTGAAGGAGCTAAGGTCAAAGTAGAGGAGTTGGGCATAAGTGGAAGCCCAGAGAAGGTGGCGGAAGAGGTCAAGAAGAGACTTCCCGTAGGACCCTTAACAGTGAGCGTGAGGGTTAGGACGAAGAGCATGGAGGTATATGACGTTAGGAAGTACGATTTCGTAATAAAGGTTCCGGAAGTTGCTGAACTAATTCCAAAAAACGCGGCTTCCAAGGGCTTGCTCTTCCCTTAGAGCTTGCTCGCAGCTGGTACGTCTTTCCTCCTAGCTATGAACACGCTCCTCTTACAAGCCACTACCACTTTGGTGCTCACGCTTCCCAGCAAGTAACCGCTAGTGCCCAAGCCTCTGGAGCCTAGGACCACCAAGTCCACGTCGAGCTCTTCAGCGCTTTCGAGTATCTTGTCCACGGGCTTCCCTTCCTTTACAATGTATTTAACTTCAACTCCCAGCTCCTTGGACTTCTCTTTGAGTTCTTTCTCGAGTTTTTCTGCTCTTTCCTTCAGGGGCTTTATGAGTAGGTCTTTATGGGGTATGTCCGGTATCACGGTAGTGTCTATGACGTGAACTACGTATAGCTCTGCGCCGTACTTCTTGGCTAAGTCGGCGGCGGCTTCAAAGGCATACCAGCTGCAGAGGCTCGAGTCATGAGCCATAAGTATTTTCTTTATTCCTTGGAACATGGCTCTCAGCCGCTGAGCAACAACATCCTAACTATCTTCACGCTCTTCTCCATTACTCTGGCTAAGGGTAACACAGCTTCCTTCGCCAGCTTCACAGCTTCCTCGTATTCCTCGTATTTGGCCTTCAACGTGTTCTCGGTTACGAACTCCTTGAGCTTTTCGTCTAACAGGAAGCTCAAGGACTCCTCTTCCCTCACCTTTGCCATCTCACAACACCTCCTCCTTTATTATCTGGGCCAGCCTCTTAGGTGTAACAGCCTCTATTTCGGGAAGCTTCCTATTTACGTTAACCCTGTTCACGGCATTCACTACGCTCTTGTTGGCCACCCTCCTGCTATCCCAAGAGACTAGGTAGTCCGCCTTGGCCAAGGTTGCGGAAGCGAAGACTAGGAGGTTCGCGAAGTACCTCTGGCTCAAGACCTTCTCCTCTAAGTACTGGCGAGCCAGTTCTAGCACTGCTTTGTGGTCGTCCTCTACTATTCTTATATCATATTTAGGCAAGGCAGCCAACGCGTGCCTCAGCCTAAACCAGCCCATGTCTCCTAGGTAGAGGAGCTGTTCTAGCTCCAGAAGTATCGGAGTGCCTATTATGAGCTTCCAGTCGGCTTGTTGAACTAGCTGCAAGAACTCAACTGTTTCGTCGTGGAGTTTATCCTCTAAGGTTGATGCTGCCAAAAGCACGTTGCCGTCCAAGTAGACCAGCTTCTCCTCTCCCATGCTTCTCTCCGAAGCAAGCTCGGTTCTGGGGACTTTTTAGTTAGATCCAGCTATATGAAAAGCCTTTTAGCGAACTTTAAGACGTCTATCCCCTCTAAGGACTTAGCTTTAACGACGTCATACATCTTTATGAACCTCCGGTCCTTCAGCTCCTTTAACATTTTTTCAAAGAACTTGGTATTGCTGCCGGTGGTCAGCACTATTACCCTATCGGCCTTCCTGCCCTCCAGGGCACTCAAGAAGTTCTTTATATAAGATTTACTTTCGTCGCTAAAGGCGTAACCGAACCTCCTCGAATTTTCCATAACCCTTTCCAACCTCTTTATGTCCTCTTCTTCCATGTACTTCATGAGGTCATTCTTTAAGGGTTCTAAGAAGTGGCCCCTCAAGGCCTCTATGGCCCTCAACTCGTCTTCGAACAAGGTAAAGGTTACTTGCCTAGGGACCTTTAGGAGCACCCAATCTTTCTTTCCCTCGTCGAACTTCCTCAAGCTAAGCCTCGCGTACTCGAAGTCGTCGGAGGCCTTGGGATTGTGCAAGTTATTTTCTAATAAGCCCACATGTTCTAGCTCGCAGCCCAACTCTTCCAAGGTGTTTAGGGCTGAGACCAACACTTCCCCCAAGTTCTTGCCTAGCTCGTCGAAGACCAGTACCACTCTTTTAGGA
>WAOJ01000012.1 GCA_015521275.1 Desulfurococcales archaeon
CCCATCAAGACCCTCTTGCACCCTCTCAGCCCTTCACCGCTTCTACGACCTTCTTAGCTATCTTCTCAACCTCCTCGTCCTTTATGGCTGTGGGGCCTACTGCGTTGTACTTTACTATTTCAACCGCTTGATACTTACAACCCTCAAGTATCTTCTTTATCTGCTCTGCGGCTGCAGAGGACCAGCCGTAGCTAGCAGCTATCACTACCTTCTTTCCATCTCCTACCTTCCAACATAGCTCCTCCGCAACCATCTTCAAGTACGGGAAGGCCTCCGCCTCGTAAGTTGGCGTAGCTATCACTATTACCTTAGAGTCCGATGCATCTGTCAAGATTTCCGATAAGGGTGGTCTAGCGGTGTCATTGTAGCCATAAGTAGCGACTTCGAAGCCCTCCTTGGTTAAGGCGCATTCCAAGCCCCTCGCGAGTTTCTCTGTAGTACCATACATGGAAGCGTAAACGAGTAAGGCTTTGTTGTCCTTTGGTTTCGAGGAGGCTACGTCCTTGTATATCTGTACCACTTCCTCGACGTTCTTCCTCCATATGAGCCCATGAGCGGGGGCTATTACCTTAGGCTTTATGCCCATGTTCTCGAGCTTTTGTATGTTCCTGCCTATCCACTCCCTATAGTGGCCTATTACTGTTACTACGTATTTTCTGGTACTCCTTATTACGTTCTCCTTCTTTATACACATGTCGTCGAAGAGGGCCAAGGGAATGCCATAAGCTCCGAAGACGTCACAAGTGAGCAGTATCTCCTCCTCCGCCATCCACGTCATCATAGTCTCGGGCCAATGAAGCCAAGGTGTGTGGATGAACTTGAGTTTCTTACCGCCAACCACCAGCTCTTGACCGTCCTTTACTGGAGCGAACTTGGCCTTGGCCCTCGGATAAGCGTTCATCATCCTGCCAGCCAATGGATGACCCAAGACCTTAGCATTAGGTGCCCACCTCAAGACGTCTTCTAAGCTACCGGAGTGGTCCGGCTCCATGTGGTGGACAACTATATACTTCAGCTTGTCCGGAGAAGTAACCCTCTCAAGGGCCTCTAGGAAGGTGCTGGAGAACTGCCTCTTCCAAGTGTCGAAGAGTATGTCCCCTTCCTCAGTCTTTAGGAGGTAGGCGTTGTAGGTTATTCCTTCCGGTATTTCCCATAGAGCTTCAAAGTATTTGGTATAGCGGTCGTCTACCCTCAGCACGAAGAGATCATCAGTAACGTTAGCCACGTGATAGTTAACCACAGTTCTTCACCATAAAGTGAAGGCTCAAAGGCTTTATGAAAGGAACATTCTCTCTTCTTTTTATCTTTATATTCAGCAGAGAGCCTTGTCTGAACGTTGTTAAGGTTATATGCTTTGGGTTTGTTTCGATGGCGGTGAAGCCCGTGTACAAGGTGCCGCTCGAGACCTTCAACTGGTTCGTGGAAGTGCAGACGCCTTGTTCGATGCACGCTCACGGCATAAAGGAGCTTCTGTACGTAGGGAGGAGTAAGTACCAAGAAATAGTAATAGCTAAGCTTTGCAACGTCGGAAAGGCATTGGTACTAGATGGAAAGATACAATCTTCAGAGAACGACGAATGGATATATCATGAGGCCTTAGTCCATCCGGTAATGCTCGCTCACCCAAACCCTAAGAGAGTCTTGATCTTGGGTGGTGGAGAAGGAGCCACTTTGAGGGAAGTCTACAAGCATGACGTGGAAAAGGCCACTATGGTTGATTTGGACGAAGAGGTCATAAATGTTGCCAAGAAGTACTTGCCGGAATGGCATAAGGGCTCCTTCGACGACCCTAGAACAGAGTTGGTCATAATGGATGGCAGAAAGTTCTTAGAACAAGCACAGCCAAACTCTTATGATGTAGTGATACTGGACCTAGTGGACCCCACTGAGGGTGCTCCAGCAGCCAAACTCTATACCAAAGAGTTCTATGAGATGGTCTATAAGGTCTTGAAGAATGACGGAATAATGGTAACTCAAGCAACTTCGACGTCTTACACCTTAAAGAACTTCACTGTCATATATAGGACCGTTAAGGAGGTCTTCCCTAAGGCCGGAGGTTATCATGCTTTCGTCCAAGCGTTTGATTCGACGTGGGGCTTCGTCTGGGGCTCCAAGGGTCCAGATCCCTCTAGCTTGAGCATGGAAGAGGTTGATGAACTGATAAGCAAAAGAGTTAAGGGAGAATTGAAGTTCTACGACGGCATTACCCACTTAGGCATGTTTGCGCTTCCCAAACACGTCAGAAAAGCCATGGAAGAAGAGACTATAATTAGTACCGACAAAAAACCTTTCTTAGCCCCAATATAACCTCTCCCCATTTCATCTTTATGGGTAAAGCTCCTTGGACTACTTAACTTGGTCAATGCCGGAGAAAGTGACGATAGAAATAAGAATAATAAAGTTAAAGTTAAAGAAAGTGTTTGAAACATCCTTCGGAAAGGATGAAGGCTACAGGGTTATTGTGGTAACTGAAAAGGAGGGTTGCATGGGTTTCGGAGAAGCCCCTGTGGGTACGAAGCCCCTTTACAGCTCGGAGTTCTTAGGCTCCGTCATATCTTTCGCTGAACAAGTGATACCTCAGATCAATAGGAGTAACGACGTAAAAGAGATGATATCCATATTGAACAAGTATAGAGGTAACCAAATGGCAAAGGCCATGATAGAATACTCGTTCTTAACGTTACTCTCTTGTTTGAGGGATGAGAGCTTAGTAAAGGTAATAGGCGGCAAACCCTTTAAGCTGCCCGTTCAAGAAAGCATAGGCATAACCAAGGATGAAGAGGAACTCGTAAAGTGGGCAGAGGAGGCGCTGAGCTGGGGGGCTAGGAGGTTAAAGGTAAAGATACTCCCGGGCTGGGACGTGGACCCTGTAAAGGTCCTTAGGAGGGAGTTCCCCGGAGTTCAACTCTTAGCGGACGCGAACGGGGCTTATGACCCCAACAAGAGTAGCCATTGGGAATATTTGAGCAAGGTGGCCACTTATGTAGATGCCATAGAACAGCCCTTCCCTCCACACGACTTGAACTTCTCAGCCAAGCTCTCTTCTGAGGAAGAGGTTGAAGTGGTAATTGACGAGAGTGCCGACACTTCCCTAATGGTATCGGAGATGGCCCATATAATGGAGAGCACTGGAGCTAAATTGGCATTAAACGTTAAGCCCCCTAGGCTAGGGGGTTTAACAGAAAGCCTCAACGCCTTAAAGATCGCTGAGGAGGCGAAGATTCCGATGTTCATAGGGGGTATGTTGGAGACTGCCATAGGCAGGAGCTTAAACATGGTAGTGGCTTCAGCCATTAAGGGGAAGTTGGAACCCTCGGACTTCTCGCCGGAGGAGCACTTCTTCGAGAGGCCCTTGGCCAAAGACCCATATGAGATAAAGTGCGGGTTCATAGAGCTCAGAGACAGACCGGGGCTGCTATTCGACATAGATCTAGACTACTTGAATGAACTCACCATAGAGAAGAAGACCCTTTAAAAGGGATTCCGGTCAGTAGCCGGGGGATCAGAGTGACGGAGAACAAGCCCGTGGCTCATGTCCTAACGCCTATCCTGAGGAAGGATGCCGGAAAAGCCCCTAGGAAGAGGGTTGGGAGGGGCTTTAGCAAGGGGGAGCTAGAAGCCGTAGGTTTGGATTTCAAAAAGGCCTTGAAGATGGGAATACCAATAGACAAGAGGAGGAAGACCGTACATGAGTGGAACATAAAAACGCTGAAGGAGTGGCTAGAGAAGAGGAAGGTTGAGACCTCGTAGGCTTTTCATGGCAATTATTTTGATATGGGCGATAAGTATATTGGCACTGTTGTACTTGTACTGGAGCTTTGTAATGAGGTTGATGAAATGAGAGTCGCGGTGGCCATTACGGGTGCCTCCGGCCTACCCCTAGCCTTCAAGCTAATAGAAGTTCTCAAAGAGAGGGTTGACCTTGAAGTAGCCGTCTCTGGTGGAGCGGTGGAGGTGGCCAAGAGGGAGCCGTGTAGGCTTGGGGGCGGGCCTTGCAACCTTATAGAGGAGCTTAGGCGGATGGGAATAGAGCCTCAGCTTTCCATAACCTCCAAGCTCGCCTCTAGCTCTAACGTCCCTGACGCAGTGGTCGTGATACCTTGTTCCATGAAGACCTTAGCCCTAATTGCAAACGGTATAGCTGAAGGCTTGGTGCCTAGGTTAGCTCTAAACGCTTTGAGGACTGGGAGGGAGCTGGTCTTGGTACCTAGAGAGACCCCGGTGGGGAGTGTTGAGCTAGAAAACATGTTGAAGGCTTCTAGGGCCGGAGCGAAGGTCGTTCTTCCCTCAATAGCCTTCTATACTTATCCCAAGACATTAGAAGATGTGGTAAACTTCATCGTGGGTAAGGTTCTGGACGTCCTTAGG
>WAOJ01000013.1 GCA_015521275.1 Desulfurococcales archaeon
ATACAAGAGGACAATAATGGTACTTAGAAGGAAGTTGTTCGGCAAGCTGTTCTTGTACAAGTTCTTAAGTAAGGAAACGGCTGATGAGGTCAATTCAAAAAAGATTGGATTCGGGATGCAAGTAATAGATATAATGAAGAATGCAGTAAAGGAGAACTTGTTGAACGAGTTGGAGAGGACGGAGTACTTGAAGAGGTTGATACCGCCCAGAAGCGTCGAGAAGCTAGACCCACAGAACGTCTACATGGGATGGGTGCTATACATGTTAGCTACTTGGGAAAACGAGGTCTTCTCGTAAGGGTCGGAAGCGGAAGAGTTTCGCTCACCCTTCGCTCCGGAGTTCGCTCCCCATCCCCCAACTTTTTATATTTAGAATTTGCCCGCAACGCGGGTCTGAGGCGTGTCTTTGGACGTAAGGGCTCAGAAGCTCATAGCCCAGTACCAGCAGCAACAAGAGCTGTATAAGAACTTGGCCAGGGAGAGGGCACTCCTAGAGACCGAGATAAAGGAGTTAGAGAAAGTGCTGGACGAAATAAAGAAGCTTCCCGACGACGCGGAACTATACTACAACATGGGTCACGTAATGTATAAGACCAGCAAGGAGGAAGCTATAAGGAAGATAGATACTAGGCTTGAGCTCCTCAAAATAAAGCTAGAGAGCGTGAAAAAGCACGAGAGCCTAATTAGAAGCGAGTTAGAAAAGTTGGCGGAGGAGTTGAAGAAGTATGTCGGAGGAGCGCAAGTGGGAGCCGGAGGAGGATGAGATAGAAAAGATTGTTAAGCTTTTGCTCAAAGCATCCGACAAGGCAGAGGAGGTAATAAGGAAGAAGTTGGGTGAAAGGGCGCAAGACGTAGACCTAGAGATAGCCTTGGACGTAGGAGAAGTGAAGGAGCTAGAGGCAGAACTCGAGGTAAAGGGCCTGGTTTCCAAGTACAGCTATGATGAAGTGGTCGAGGAGGCCCTAGAGGAAGCGGTTAAGGAGTTGGACAAAGAGCTGGAAAGGAAGGGTTAGAGCCAAGGGACCTCGACCTCGTCCAGCCTCCACCTCTGGAATACCCTAGCCTCCTCCGGTTTAACCTTCACCCCGTGTTTGTACAACAACAAGCCCGTCCAGGCTATCATGGCTCCGTTATCCCTAGCGAACTCGTATGGAATGGGCTTGAACTTGGCCCCGTGTTCTTCACTCATGAGCTTTACCTTCTCTTGGAGCTTCCTCGAGCCCGCCACGCCCCCAACCAAGACCACTTCCTTCATCTTTGAGTGAACCAAGGCCCTCTCGGCTACTTCTGTGACCATGTCGTAAGCGGTCTCCCAAAGGCCGTAGCATACCTTCTTCTTGTCCTTTTCCTTCCACGCCTTTAGAGCTGCTGTGAGTAAGCCGGAAAAGGATAGGTCGACCCCCTGAACGGTGTAAGGCAATAACTCCGGCTCTTCGGCCCCTTCGGAGCATATCTCGACCACGTGCTTCCCTCCTTTCACGAACGGAGGCCCTAAGCCCGTTTCCCTAGCGAAGGTATCCAGTAAGTTCCCCAAGCCTATGTCTAAGGTTTCTCCGTAAACTCTGTACCTCTTTATGGCCGGAGCAGAGATCATGGTGCTCCCGCCAGAGACGTAAATTGCTAAGGGTCTCTTGAAGCCCGTGAAGAGCCTAGCTATCTCTATGTGTGCCAGGGAATGATTTACCGGAACCAAGGGTTTGTTGAAGAAGGCCCCTAGGGCTCTGGCCACGGCCGCTCCGGTCCTAAGGCAAGGGCCCAACCCCGGGCCGGCGCTGTAGGCTATCGCCTCTACCTCCTCTATGTCAACCTTTGCCTTCTCTAAGGCTTCCCTCAAGAGCTTAGGGGCCCACACCGCGTGGTGTCTAGCGGCTTCCCTGGGGTGTATGCCTCCCTCCTTAGGGACGTAGGTGTGGAAGACGTTTGCTAAGATATAGGGCTCCTTGTCCGTCGCTATGCCTACGCCGAAAGTGTGGGCTGTGCTCTCTATTCCGAGCACTATCATAGCGCTTCCAGCCTTTAGGAGTTATCAGGGTTTAACAATTTCTGCCTCGAACTCGCAGTGCGGATCCCCCATCACTATGTTCTTCTTCATCTTTACGAGTATGTCGTAGTCCTTCGTTCCGAACCTGACCTTCGGGGTCTCCAAGTAAACCTTCTTGTTCATCATAGCTTCGACCATACCAGCCACTATAGCGGTCATAACTATACATGCCCTCCCAGTTTTCTCAATATCATAGGCTCCGGGAAGGGGGCAATTCCTTATTATCAAGTGAGCCTTGTTGCCGTCAACCTCACACTCCACTTCGTTTATTCCAAAGGTCTTGTATATCATTTTGAATGACTCGCAAGGCTTGTTGGGATCTACGACCTTCGTTAACTGGTCCTTATACTTGTTCACGGCCTCCTTTGAAGAGTCCTTCATAACTTTGTACAAGAGCTGCCTAGCAGCCATCTCGCCTACTACGGCTTCGGCCTCTTTGTAGAGGTATTCAAAGATGACACGATGAAAGAAGTCGTCCTTTATATCTTTCAAGAGATCTTTGGACAACTCGTACGCCCTAAACTCTGAAAGGTTGTCCAGCATTAATTCGCTTTCGTTTACTTACCTCTGATAGTTGACGGGGGAAAGGTTACAGAAAAACTTATAATGGGATGTAAGGGCCACCCTTATGGAGAGCCGCCGTAGCTCAGCGGGAGAGCGCCCGGCTGAAGACCGGGTCGTCCGGGGTTCGAATCCCCGCGGCGGCACCATCAATTCCTCGGGATGAGGTTCCACGCAGGCCCTGAGGGATGAAGACTGGAAAGGCTCCCGACCTCAGAAGAAGAGCCTAAACACCAATAACGCCAACATCAGAACGAGCAACACTATCATCGCCTCATTTAAGGTTATTAGCATTTGCATACCGCTCTGGATCTGGATCATGGTGTCCATCATCTTGTTCATATTAGTTATCATCTTCAGCATCAGCTCGTTTAGGCCAAGGACGGCCTTATTCATTGCAAGTACGCTTTTTTCCATGGTCTTTATAGTCTCAATCATGGTTATGTTCATACTTTTCAATGCGACCAAGACTGGTTTTATAATGACCTTACTCGCCTCAGCAGCTCCGCTCACGGCTTCGTTCGTGACCTTGGTTACGGCCTCCCCTCCTCCATGGATCACTTTCTTCACTACTTCAAAGGGGAACAAGGACCTTCACCGCATTCAAGTGAGAGACACCGATATAATAGTGCTCTGAGACGTCCGCTCCTCCTTGTAGTTCTCCTTCGTGTCTTCAGGAAGTGGAAGATGATAGTTCCTAAGGAGTACAACGTTCTTGCAGTTCTCCTTCGTGTTTTCATGTTGGTTATGCTTTGGAACTCGAAGTACACCACGGCCTTGCAGTTCTCCTTCGTGTTTTCAAGCGTCTTTGCTACCAGTTCACCTATTTC
>WAOJ01000014.1 GCA_015521275.1 Desulfurococcales archaeon
AAGGAGAAAAAGGACGCCTATGAAGAAGTACTCTACGTCGATGTAGAGGGTAAAAAGTTCTTGCCAAGAAGCTCAATGAGCATATACGAGAAGGTTCCCTTGGTGAGCACGAATCTGGGCAACGACCTCTGGGAGACCATCCCGACGGCGACAGTCACTTACAGCCAACAGAACGTGCTTGACTTTACCCAGATATACAGTCGAATTGGTGAGGAAGAGGCCAAAGAAAGGATTAAGGCTATCGTGGGAGAGAAGAAACTGAACAGAATTTTCAACGCGTTGCCGAATATTGTCAATGTAAAGGAGTTAGCTGCGCTTTTGAAATGGTTGACCGACGTCTTGAAGCTTGAAGTGGAGGACGTTGATATAATTTATGAAGTTGAGGAGAACGTTCCGCAGTTCGTGGGTATCTTCGTTAAAGGTTGTGATTGGGAAGAATGGGGTAAGATCTCGAAGACCGTAAAGGCTGAACTCGTTAGAGAGGGCTTTAAAGAACTTGCAAGCCACGTCGTGATAGTATGTCCAGAAGCTCTAGGGACCCCGAAAGCTTGAACCCAAAGGACCTCTTTAAATTTATTGAAAACATCATCAGTGCTGGGAACGTCAGCGAGTTATGATAAGGAGAATCGTAAGTGCTGTTTACTTTGCTCTTTTCAATTATTGGTCAGCAAAGGCATATGCCAAAGGGAATCGCGACAAAGGTAGGAATTAAGATAGTTTCCCTTATTCTCACTTCCACAAGGAACTGGTCCAACGCGGGCTCGATCGAGAAATTTTAACGCTCTACTGTTATAGAGTGGCAACGGGCTCAATCCCACCAAGGTTAAGCTCTGGGGAGACCCTTGGAACAAATAGGAATGTGTTGTACCTATAGACCTTCAAACTTTAAATAAAGCTTTGAAGTCGGCGGAAGCTAAATTGAAGGAGCTTGAACGGCCTACCTAGAGCCGACATAATAATCCTTTGAGCCATAGACGGCGCGGGAGCCATGAAGCTGGACAAGTCGAACTTCAGCGAATGGTTCGATACTGTACTTAGAGAGGCGGAAGTGTTTGATTACGGAAGGTATCCGGTAAAGGGAATGGGCGTTTGGCCCCCATTTGGCTTCAAGCTGAGGAAGTATGTATTGGAGATAATAAGGGAATTGTTGGACAGCACGGGCCACGAGGAGGTGCTCTTCCCAGTACTAATTCCAAAGACCTTGTTGGAGAAGGAGAGCGAGCACATAAGGGGCTTCGAGGGAGAGGTCTTCTGGGTAACCAAGGGGGGCCACGAAGAATTAGACATACCCTTAGCTCTGAGGCCCACCAGCGAGACGGCCATAAGCTACATGGAGAGCTTGTGGATAAGCAGCTACAAGCAGTTACCCATGAAGCTCTACCAAATAGTGCCCGTCTACCGTTACGAGACCAAGGCTACGAGGCCTTTGATAAGGCTTAGGGAGGTTAGCACCTTCAAGGAGGCCCACACCGCCCACGAGAGCTTTGAGGACGCTGACAGACAATGCCAGGAGGCCATAGAGATATACAAGAAGGTCTACGAGAGGCTCGGAATACCCTACATGATAAACATGAGACCCCCTTGGGACAAGTTCGCCGGAGCACTTTACACGGTGGCCTTCGACACTGTAATGCCCGACGGAAGGGTGTTGCAAATAGGAACGGTTCACCACTTGGGCCAGAACTTCTCCATACCCTTCGAGATAAAGTTCCAGAGGGTTGACGAGGAAATGGACTTGGTCTGGCAGACCTCCTACGGCCTTTCTGATAGGGTGATCGCTACGGTAATAGCCGTCCACGGGGACGACAGAGGCTTGGTGTTGCCTCCGGAAGTGGCCCCAATACAAGTGGTAATAGTCCCAATACCTCAAAAGGATGAGGAGATGAACAGGAAGGTAATGGAGGAGGCAAAGAGGGTAAAGGAGGAGCTGGAAAAGAATGGATGGAGGGTGAAGCTTGACGATAGGGAGGAGCTAACCCCCGGAAGCAAGTACTACTACTGGGAACTAAGGGGAGTCCCGTTTAGGATAGAGATAGGTAAGAGGGAGGTAGAGGGAGAGGAGCTTACTGTAGCCAGAAGGGACTTGGGCAAGAGGGTCAAAGTGAAGAAAGAAGAGTTGGACCAGAAGCTCAAGGAAATGAGCGACGAATTCTTGGAGAACATAAGGAAAAAGGCTTGGGAATTCATGGAGTCCAGGATAAAGTACACGGAGGACTTGGAGGAGGCGAAGAAGCTAGTGGAGGAGAGGTACGTGGTAGAAATGCCTTGGTGTGGGGAAAAGGAGTGCGGCTTAAAGATAGATGAGGAAGTCGGAAGGGTCTTGGGAATTCCCCTAGATAAGGACTTCAGGCTGAACGGGAAGATAGAGGAGAAGAAGTGCCCGGTCTGCGGGAGGCCGGCGAAGGCCATAATAAGGGTAGCTAAGACCTACTAGCTACAGACCTCTCCTATAGCCTCTTTCATCAGTGGGTCTGAGAGCTTATAACCCTTATCCTTCTCAATGAAAGAATACTTCTCCAATCTCTTCAACGCGTCCGTCAGCCTCTTGTCGTTGCTTTCGTTACAATACCTCTTTATGTCGCTCCATCTGCTAAGCCCTGATGCAATTGCCTTAAGTATGCAACAATACCTCTTCTTTGCACTTCTTCTTATTGCTAAGAAATTATTGAGTTCCTTTACAATTAATCCCTTCGCGTCAATCGCAACCTTCATAAGCGCCTCCGAGTGACTCAGTCCCAGCTCTGCCCTATAGTAGCCGTAGTACGTAAGCCATCCAACTATTCCTCCAAGGATCTTGTAGGCCTCCCTCATCTCTTCGAGAGGCACTTTCATCCCATACTCTGAGAAACCCCTTTCCAAGAACTCTAAAGACTTTTTCTCATCGAATCTATCCAGCTTAATCTCCTTTATCATTCTACCAAAGAGGGGAGAATCGTAGCTTTCAACGCTCACGAAGTCTTCCAGTACACCTATCTCGCTCCCACTCATTATTATCTTAAGATTCTCCAAGTTGTCGTAACTCCAAGCGAGGACTTGCCTTATGCCCCTCAAGTACCTAAGCTCTTGTGCCTCATCTATGACCAGTATCGCCTTATTATCATCTAAAGCTTTGAGAGCGCTCTTCAACTTGTTTATCTTCTTACTTATTTCAAGCATTGGCATTTTTACCTTTATTTCGTCGAATACGTTCGTACTATCAAACATCTCATCTATTAGGTCATCGTATGAGGTTAC
>WAOJ01000015.1 GCA_015521275.1 Desulfurococcales archaeon
GGCTCAGGGTCGGGACTTGAGCGGGGCTTAGGGAGCTCATGCAAGCTTCTGTACACGCTGCTCCGTCTACGTTACTATTTTACCACCTCGCCGTATACATACACGGTGGTCCTTTGCCCACGGCAGTCCTATCAGTAAGGGTTAGGAAGGAGTTGAAGGAAGAGGCCGAAAGGCTCGGAATAGATCTTAAGGAAGTGGTGGAGAGGGCCTTAGAAAGGGAGGTTAAGAGGAAAAAGATGGAGTTGCTTAAGAAGAAGCTCAACGAAGCCTTAAATAATATGAACGTAAGCGAGGAGGAGTGGATCAAGACAGTGAAGGAGATGAGGAAGGAACGTTGAAGTACCTCTTGGATACTTCCGCCCTATACCCTTTGGTCTTGAAGCTCAAGGCGGACTTCTTCGAGTACGTCGAACTCTTTTCCATACTAGACCTAACGTTCTACGAAGTGGGTAACGTCCTCTGGAAGGAGTATCGCAAGGGCAACGTAAAGGACGTAGGGGCAGTTGCCGCGTTCTTCGAAGAAGTATTGGGAATGATGACGAAGATAAGCTTGGATAACGAGCTACTAAACGTAGAGAAGTTAGCGGTGAAGGAGGGTCTAACCTTTTACGATGCCTCTTACCTCTATGCCGCGCTCTCCCATAAGCTCAAGTTGGTGACGGAGGACAAAGACTTGCTGGCCTTTCCAGTATCAATAAATACGGAGCAGCTGTTGAAGGAACTCAAAGGCTCTGAAAAGAACGAAAGAAGGGCTTAGAGCTCTTTTAGGAGAAGCGCTTGGGTTAGGAGCCTCAACGCCTCCCTAGGATCTTGAACCCTGAACACGCTCCCCTCGAAGGCAGCGAACGATAGGGCATATGGGCAAACCTCTTCTGGCCTCACCTCTTCTAACTTAACCACTTTCCCTTCCTTGGGGACCTTGGAGTACTCTTGCAGAACTCTGTAGCTGAACTCGCCCCCTACTTCTTCCAACTCTTTAACGTTCATCCTTATGCTGGCTTCAGAGCCGTAAGGAGGCCTTCTGGTAACCAACAGTATTGGCAAGAACTTACCCCTCTTGCCCTCGTTAATGGCCGTCACGAAAGCGCCTTTGGTAAAGGTGGTTCTAGTTAAGAGCCTAAAGCCCTCTTCCGAGAAGTGGTGGAAGGCTCCCCAAGAGAGCCTAATCGCTTGCTCCTGCTCCGGCCTTTCTGGGCACTCCCTAAACAGCCTGTACTCAACCCTCACGTATTTCTTAAACTGAGAGAATGGGACGTCTTTGTATAAGTAAGCTAGGGCAGCCCCGGCTACAGCTCCGCTCCTTCCACAGCCTCCCTTGTCGCACACGCAGACCTTCTTTCCCTCGTTCAACAAGTCCAACGTAACAGCTGTCGCTGCCACGAAGTTGCCGAAGGGCTCTATGGAAAAGTTTTCGATGGGAAAGCAGTGGACCCCTTCCTTACAAAACTCCTTTTCCAAAACCACATATTCGTCACAGTCCTTGTGGAACAAGGTCTTACAACTGCCATACTCTATGCTCAATTCCATTCTCCTTTACCGCACAGGAAGCCCTATTTTTATAAATGATTTTAGGTTTGCCTAAAAGGGATCTAATGTCTTGCTTGAAGATCGCAGTATTGGGCCAACCTAACGTGGGTAAGTCCACTTTCATAAATGCCCTCTTGGGTAGGTACGTGAGCGATATAGCCAACTGGCCCGGTGTTACTGTTGACATAAAGGTATTGAAGATATCGTTCGATGGTAATGAAATTTGCCTCCACGACTTCCCCGGAATGTATTCACTCAGCGGCTTTAGCGAAGAGGAAAAGATCGCTGCTAAGGCCTTCATAGAGGGGGAGTTTTATAATAGCATCCTAGTGGCCGACGCCGCTGCAATAAGGAGAACCTTATACTTGGTAGTTCAAGCTTTAGAGTTGAAGGGGAAAGGGGTAATAGCCCTCAACAAGTACGACGAGGCGGAGAAGTTCGGAATACACATAAACGCCTCAGCCCTTTCCAAGAGGCTCGGCTTTCCAGTAATCCTCATGAGCGTTTACAACATGATGGGCATAGAGGACGTATTGAAGGAAGCCCTAAAGCCCCAGAGACCTAACTACCTAGAGATAGACTACGGCGACTTAGAAGTTTACATCGAGAAGATTGCAGAACTCTTGAAGGGTAAGGTTAAGGATAACCCTAAGTGGTACGCGGTAGAATAC
>WAOJ01000016.1 GCA_015521275.1 Desulfurococcales archaeon
CATATCGCTGCTGAAGGCAATAGGCCGGCCCAGAAGATGTGGCCTTGGTGGGAGAACCAGCCTCCAACCTCCCATGCTATTCCGCTTACCACGCTAGCGGCTATGAACAAGCTTATTCCGCTTCCAAGGCCCCAACCCTTTTGGACCATCTCGTCCATTATGATTACCAATATGGTGGCAGAGGCCAGAAGTATCATGTCCAATATCATTATTCCTACCGGAGGAGGGCTCACTATCGCTATTCCGTTCTGAACGGTAGTCCAAAGGCTTCCGGACAAGACCAAGCCTATGGCCTCTAAGACGCCCAGTATTACGGCGAAGCCCTTCTGAGACAAGGTGAAGAGCTTCTGATCTTCTGGATCGTTCAAGTCCAAGTCTATTATCTTGGCTCCCACAAGTAGCTGTATTACTAGGCCGGCAGTAACTATTGGGCCTATTCCCAACTGCATGAGCGTTCCAGTATTGGCGGCGAACACTATGTTCATGAGGAGCAGGTTGGGGCTCGTTTGGACGTTAACGCCCGGCAAGGGTATGTTGGCCATGAGCAAGTAAGCTATTAATACTAAGGCCGTCCAGAGGAGTCTCTTGTACAAGTCCAACTTCCTCTTGGGCCTAGGGACCGCTGGAACGTACTTCGCTATCTCTGCTAAGAACTCTAGTATTTTCCTGCCCCAATCCTCCAAATTATTTTCCCCGCGATGCGAACTGCTAAAACTAATAAAAGGCCTTCCGGGGTTCAGCCCAACGGAGCCGGGGTGCCCGAGCCTGGCCAAAGGGGGCGGGCTTAAGACCCGCTGGCGTAGGCCTGCGTGGGTTCAAATCCCACCCCCGGCACCAAAGATGTGGTACGCATACTGGTCCGATGGATGAGGATGGGTCACGGGTACCGAAGCCTAACCAACCATCCCTATCTCGCTTAAGGTGTAGGTAGCCTCGCCCACCTCTAAGACGAGCTTGTAGCCTCTGACCGTTATGCCCGAAGAAGCGTAAAACGGCAAGCAAACGTTGAAGTCATCGAAGCTGTTAACGCTCACCGTCTTCATAGCTGTTACCTTATCTGGAAGGAGCCTCCTGTTCTGTATTATCATGAACGTTACAACCGTGCCCACCTTTATATCGGGATGAACCTTGGTCAAGTTGAAGCATACTTTAGCTTCTCCAGGCTCTAAGACTTGTACTTCTTCACCTCCTTGATACCAGTGGACTTGGTAGTTGTCCGGAATAGCCACGAAGAACCTTATGTAGTCGTAGACCGGAATAGCATATACGTTTTTACAACTCTCGTCGCAAACGTCTACCTTGACGTCCCTAGCGTAGCTCTCCTTGTCGCCGAAGTAGCTGGGCACGTGAAGCCTTATCGTTATGCTGGAGCCCGGATCCAAGTTTACGTAGCCTAACACTAGGTCCCTAGCAAGCTTTATGTCCAACGATAACTTCAAGTGTAACGTGGAATTGCAATTGTTCACGAAGGTTACGTTGTAATACATTCCCGGGACAAATGGGACCTCTTCGGGAATTACCTTTAAACATCTCAATGTTTCATCCACCTTCCTCTGATACAAGTAATGGCTCAAGTACGCCTTGCCGTGTTCGTTCTGTACATAAACGTTCAAGTAAACTCCTTCCAGCTCGGGCTTCAAAATGGCACTGAGGATTCCGAATAAGCCCGTAGGGTTGCCCATGGAGAGCTTGATCAAGTTCCAAGTGAGCTTTAGGGCTTCCAAGGCCCCTGAACCTTGCTTCAAAGTGTTGAAGTTAAACGGAACACAATATGTCGTACCATTCCCATTTATGTAGTAACTCGCGTAGGTTTGGTCCTCCCCTCTAGCTATGTCAGCTACTACGTTCACGTAGGCTTTTGTGTTTGTACATATCAAGCTGGGAACTGTGTATTGGAGCCCTAAGGCCGGGCCCAGTAATGCCTTTACCCTAGGAACGAGCACGTAAAGCTTGGTCCCGTTAACCACTTGGGCCTCTGGATGGTAGCTCATGGAGACGTGAATCCAGCTTAAAGAGAATGAGAACAAAGGTATAGAAAGTACTAATAAGAACGCTACTGCCCTCAAGGCCCCTTCCCGAAAGAACGTTCGTGTATTCTATTTATGAGTGCAGTCGAAGCTTTCTTTAAATTGCCCCCTTAGGCCCCTTTAATGGGTAAAGGACGTGCCGCGCAATCAAGAGAAGCTCAACTTAGAGAGCCCTCTGAAGTACTTGAGAGGAGCGGTTAACAACGTGGTTCTAGTGAGGCTCAAGGACGGCAGCGAGTACATAGGTAAGCTCACCTTTACCGACAGCACCATGAACTTGGTCTTGGACGACTGTGAGGAAATATTGCCCGGGGAAGAGAAGCCCGTAGCCAAGTACGGCAGAGTCTTGATAAGGGGAAGTCACGTGCTCTTCATAAGCCTCGACTACCACAAAGCCTTGAAGTAGGTGATGAAAAGTGAAGAACGTCGTGGTCACTAAGCTTCCCTTGCCCCCTCAAGACCAGTTGGACATCGAGATAGTTGAGAGGAAGGGCACCGGCCACCCGGACTACATCTCCGACGCGATTTCCGAAGAGGCCAGTAGGCAACTGCCCCTATATTACTTGAACGAGTTCGGCCACATATTCCACCACAACTTGGACAAGACCTTGCTGGTCGGAGGCCAAGCCGCCCCCAAGTTCGGAGGAGGAGACGTACTCCAACCGATCTATATCATAATATCCGGAAGGGCAGTTACGGAGGTGAGGACCGAGGACGGAGTGGTTCAAGTGCCTTTGGGAACCGTATTGCTCAAGGCTGCTAAGAGCTGGCTCAAGGAGAACTTGCCCCACCTAGACGTGGAACACCACGTTGTCGTTGACTACAAGGTGGGCAAGGGCTCCGCCGATCTAGTAGGGGTCTTCGAGCTGGGCAAGACCGTTCCCTTAGCTAACGACACCTCAGTAGGAGTGGGCTTCGCCCCATTCTCAACGTTAGAACAGCTGGTCTACACTACGGAAAGGAAGCTGAACTCGCCGGAAGTAAAGGCGAAGATAGAGGCGTTGGGAGAGGACATAAAGGTAATGGACTTGAGGATAAAGGACAAGATAAAGCTCACTGTTGCAGCAGCAATAATATCCTCCAAGGTTAGGGACCCCGGAGAGTATATGGCCGTTAAGGAGCAGATCAAGGATACTGTAGAGGGCATAGCTAGGGAAATAGCCCCCAACCACGACGTCGAGGTTTACGTTAATACTGCAGACAAGCCCGAGGCCGGGATATTCTACCTAACGGTTACCGGCACCAGCGCGGAGCACGGGGACGACGGGATGACCGGAAGGGGTAACAGGGTTAACGGCTTGATAACGCCCATGAGGCCCATGAGCTTGGAGGCAGCGGCCGGAAAGAACCCAGTGAACCACGTGGGCAAGCTCTACAACGTCGCTGCTAACTTGATAGCCAAGAAGGTCATAGAGGAGGTGCCGGAAGCGGGAGAGGTCTACGTTGAGCTTCTGAGCCAAATAGGCAAGCCCATAACTGAACCCCTAGTGGCAGCCATAAGGGTCAAGGGTGAGCTCAACCCGACAATAGAGAAGAGGGTCAAGGAGATAGTGGAGGCGGAGCTAGACAAGATGCCGGAGATAACGAAGATGATATTGGAGAAAAAGGTCAGCCTCTTCTGATCTCATTAATGATCCTCTTAAGGATACTGCTCGCCCTGTTCTTGGCCTCCTCCTCCGTATAGCCTGAGGTCAAGACGCAAACCTTCACAACTGGTTCATCCCCCTCCATCCTGGGATGAGTCTTGATGTATGCATCCTTGTACTCCTTGGCAAACTCCTCTATTATGGGAGCTATGTCGGCCTCTCTCACTCCCCTAAGCTCCTCACAAGCCTCAGCCTTCCTCATGATAGATTCCTTCTCCAAGTACTCTACTACGTACCTCAAGAGCATTTCTTCCATCTCTTTCGGCACCCCCGGCAACGTGAAGACTTTGTACTCCCTGCTCACTATTGCTACTCCCGGGGCCACGCCCACGGGGTTGGGAATTGGCTCGGAACCCTTAGGTAAGATAGCCATCTTCAGCCTCTCCTTGGTCATCTTGAGCCCCATCTTCTCTAATTTATCTTCTATCATCTCCTTTGCTTTCTCGGATAAATGGAGAGGTAAGCCCAAGGCCTTTGCAATGCCCTCTAAGGTGACGTCGTCGTACGTGGGGCCCAACCCTCCGGTTGTTATCACTATGTACGCTTTTCCCAGCAAGTCCTTTAAGGCTTCGGCTATCTCGTCTATGTCGTCCCTGACCTTCCTTATCTCAACTACTTCGAAACCTAAGGTCGTTAGCGTCTTCGCTATCTTCTGAGAGTTAGTGTCCAATAC
>WAOJ01000017.1 GCA_015521275.1 Desulfurococcales archaeon
ACCTTCTTCCCTTCATCCTCGGCTATCTTCATATTTGAAAACAAGAGAGGCAAACCTTCCGGGATAGTTCCTCTTAAAGAGAAGGCATTAGACTGTGCAACTAAAGAGGACAAACTAGCCGTGATAACTGAAACTTCTCTCTTAATATTGAAGGAGGAAGAAGGTAAGTTCAAAATAAACAAGGTAATAAGGCTCAAGAAGAAGCCCTTGAGCGTTGATTGGGGCAACGAGTTGATCGTAGGGACCGAAGAAGGTGTTTACGTAGGGAAAGATTTCGTAGCCTTGGGGAGAGTTGAACACGTTAGGGAAGGACCTTTGGTCGCTGCTTCCATTCCCGGTGGAGTAGCCCTCTTAGATGGGCCTAAAGTGGTTAACACGATCGAGGGCTACGAGGTCACTGGCTTGGCTTGGCTGGGGGACTTGTTGGCTATTGGTGATAGGGGAGGGAAGAGGGTTGTTGTAGTTAAACCGGACGGCGAAGTAGTTAGGGAGTTTAAATTTAATGGAATGGTTAGGAGCATGGACTGGAAAATAGTCCTAGCCGTCGCGCAGAGGAGGAAGGTCCAAGGCTACCTCTTGTTATAATACTTTCTGTATTCCTCTTCGTGTTCTTTTACGAACTCCCTAAAGGCTTCCCTAGAGAGGGCATCTGCTTCAACGTTTTTCTCTCTAGGAACCCACTCGAAGGTTACGTCCAAACCCTCTATAAGTTTCTTCACTTTCTCGAAGAGAGGCTTCATCCTTGGAGACTTTACCTTGTACTCACCCTTGAGCTGTCTTATTACCAATTGGGAGTCTCCCCTGACCACTAAGGGACCCTTTAACCCCTTCTGCCGGAAGCACTTGAGTCCTTCTATGAGGGCCGTGTATTCCGCGACGTTGTTTGTGACGTCGTCCCCTAACATCCCAGCTCCCACCAAGCCCTTGCCCTTACAGATGACGTTCCCCTTCTGGTCCTTTATGATGAAGCCGTAAGTGGCCACTCCTCCGGGGTTCCTAGGCTCGCACAAGCCGTCGAAGTATAGGTAATACAAGCCTCCTACCGCCTTTACCTTGACGCAAAGTTTTTAAACATATCTTTATACCGTCCCACGGTAGCCCTGCGGCGGTCGTCTAGCCTGGACTAGGATGCCGGCCTCCCAAGCCGGTGATCCCGGGTTCAAATCCCGGCCGCCGCACCAAATAACATAAAAAGTGCCTTAAGGCCTCACGAAGCACTCCTCCTCGTCACAAGGCCCCTTGGGCGGTACCTCGAAGAGCTTGTTCATCAAGTCCTCCTCATAGGGCAAGCCTACGAACTCGACGTTTCCATTGATGGCAATGGTAGGGACGCTCATCACGTTGTATTTATTCGCTATATCCTCATTCTCATAGGCTTCAACGGTATCAGCTGTTACACAAGCCTTGCCTTGCTTCTTGGCCTCAAACGCAAACATGTTTATCATTAAGGCTGCGTAAGGGCAGTAGGGACACTGGGGCGTTACTACGTTTTCGATGTAGTAGCAGCCGTTAAGCTTGCTTAAACCTTGCTTGGTCTCCTCCTCTAAACCGCTCTCTCCTTCGGATATCCTTATTATGGTTTCTACGAGGCCCTTGATCTCTTCGCCAGCAGGTATGCCGGTATACCTTATGTAGCCGTCTAGCAGGAGGACGCTGGGCACTCTGTCGACCTTATACTTGTCAAAGGCCTCGTCGTCCTTGCCGCGATAAAAGACCTTGTACCTCAACAAGGGTTGGCCGTCCTTCTTGGGGCTCTCCTCACTCATCACCTTTATCATCTCAACCGTAGCGTCGCAGTACTCACAGCCCTCCTCTACGAAGACGAGTACCTCCACAGGATTGACCATGTCGGCTAACGCTTCCCTCAAGCTTTCCCTGACTTCCGGCGTCCACTCCATTTCGAATGACATTCCCATCACCGACTTAGCGCCACAAAGGCACGACTTAAAGACATGATGCGTACGGGATTATAACTGGTGAGGAAAACTTGCTATTAAGGCCGCACTGTGAGATCGCAGCCTCTGAAATAGTGCCAGCAATTAGGGCTGCAGTGGTCTATTGCTTGAGCAAAGAGTATGGCTTGAGTAACTACACCATAGCTAAAAAGATAGGTACCACTGCCTCCACGGTTAGTCACTACCTAAAGGACAAGAGGAGTAAGTTCGAGAAGGTCGAGGAGATCTTAAAGGACGAAGAAGCAGGGAGGCTAGTGAGACTGATAGCCAAGAAGATAGCGGAAGATAGCGCGAGCCCGGAGGAACTCGGATTCTTAATGTGTAGGACTTGTAGGACGCTCATGAGGAAGTGGCGGAAGCAGACATGCTTGCCCGTCCCGTCCTTCTGATAGCATATTCAGAGATAGCCCTCAAGGGAAGAAAGAGGCACATGATGGAAAGAACGTTAAGGAAGCAAGTCTACTTGAAGCTCATGAGATGGGGAATTAGAAGAAAGGTCTTTCTGGATCAAGGGAGAATTGTAGTGTGGGGAGGGGGACCGACGAGCGTTAGGCGCATGCCGGGAGTACACCACGTAGTAAAGGCCTTGGCTCTGGAGAAGGCGGAGCCCGAAGAACTGGCGGAGACTGTAGCCAGTTTAATCGAGGTTGAGGGAAAGTTCGCCGTGAGGGTTAGGAGGGCCGATAAGGGGTATCCGATGAACAGCGTTCAGTTAGCGTCGCTAATAGGCTCGAAGATAGAGGGGGAGGTTGACTTGAATAAACCGGATACGGAGGTATTCGTGGAGATCAGAGACTTAGTATACGTTTACACCAACAAGGATGTGTACGAGGGAGTCGGGGGCTTACCTTATGGAGTAGAGGGAAGGGTCTACGTGGACAGCGAAGACGTCCTGTTGGCCAGCGCGCTCTTGGCGAGGAGGGGGGCTGAAGTAATACCCTCAGAACCCGTAGAGGGCTTGGAAAGGCTTAGCGAGGCCTTGCCCTATCCGCTGGTAATAGCGAAGGAGAAGCCCCGTGGCTTACCTTCGAGCTCTAAACTGTTCGGGCTTGACTGTGTCCCTCCCACCACCTTAAGGAAGGTAAGGCTCATGCTCGGTGAAGAGGCTTGAGGATCCTAGCCTATGCGACGGGTTTCGGAGGTGTAGCCGTTAGGGTCACTTGCGAAGGGAGTTTCTCCTTGGACGCCGGAGTGCCGGTAAAGGAGGAGGACGTAGTATTGAGCCACGCTCACTTGGATCACTCCCGTTACGCTCCGGGCAAGCGCGTCTATGCAACGCTCCCCACGCTGGCCCTCTCTAGAGTACTCCTAAACGACGCCAAGTCCTTAGACCCTTCATTGCCTTGGGAAGTGCAAGACTTGCAAAGGAGCTTGGCCCAAGCCACCTTCAAACCTTATGGTTCTCCATTCACGCTCAAGGGAGCTACAATTACGTTTTATAATGCATCTCATATCCTGGGTAGTAGCATGATCAAGGTTGAGTGCGGTTCCAAAGAACTCCTCTACACCGGAGATCTGGGCACTTCCAGCTTCTTGCTCGACCATTGGAACAATAACGTACCCAAGGTAGAGAACTTGATAATTGAAGGATCGTACATGTGCGAGGATAGGCCTTCCGCTAAGAAGGAATGGGCCAAGTTCTACTCTTACTTGAAACAAAGCTTGAGGGAAGGACCTATCCTAGTAGCAACGAATGCGGTGGGCAAAGCCCAAGAGGTCTTGAAGTTCTTAATGAACCATTCAGATTCCTTACCTCTGAAAAACGTAGTTCTGGAGGGCATGGCTGTTGACGCTACAAAGGTATACGACGACATGCTGGAGTACTTATCGAGATCCGAAATAATGTCTTGGTTGAACGGTAGTAGGAAGAAGCTCATGGATTTCGTAGTAGTTCCCAAGACTTTGGGCGAGAGGAAGTCCTTGGCTAAGCCGGGAACCGTCGTCGTAGCCCCTTCCGGCTCCTTGAGCGGAGGAATGAGCGTCTGGTGGGCGCTCAAGGGCATTAGGTACGTCACCATGGGTCATCTCTTCGAGCCCGCTTCCAAGCTGCTCCAAGGCGAGAGAGTTGAGGTGGTCGATCCCTTAGGTAACAAGGGCTTCATAGATAAACCTGACTTGCACTTGAAGATATCCAGGCACGCTTCTAGGCAAGAACTCTTTAACTTCATATCAAAGAGTAAGGCCAAGAGGGTCTTCCTATTTCATGGAGATGAGGAGTGCCTAAGGTCCGTAGCTGAGGAGTATGGCTTCGAGGTCCTCGAGGAGGGGAGGGAAGTAGAATTGTAAAGCTCGCGTGAGGCCTTCAGAGGGGCGGTAAAGTGAAGGCCAGACTGCTTCGCTTCTATGCCCCAAGAGGACTTAAGATAGTAAAGGCGTGGATGCAATACGTCTGGGACGAGGGCTGGAATAGGTACTTGGATTACTACAACGGCTACGGAGTGGGCTTCTTAGGGCACAGAAACCCTAAGGTAATAGCCAAGATAGTTGAGCAATTAGGGACCTTAATGATAAATTCCCCCAGCTTCGATGATCCCGCAAAGGACGAGGTATTGGAGAAGCTTCCCGAGGTATTACCATCAAGCCTCCTGAACGTCTATTTCCAGAACTCCGGTACCGAGGCCGTGGAATTGGCCTTTAAGCTTGCTATGAACTATACTGGGAGAAAGAAGGTAGTGGCCCTCAAGAAGTCCTTCCACGGGAGGACCTTGGCTTCCTTAAGCTTAACGTGGGGCAAGGAGTATCGTAAGCCCGTCGAGGGAGCGCTCTACGAGAACGTGACCTTCATCACTCCGAATTCCTTGGAGGAGATGGACAAGGTAGACGAAGAGACCGCAGCTGTGTTCATAGAGCCCGTCCAAGGTGAAGGAGGAATAAACCCCCTAACTGCAGAGTTCGTCCAAGCCTTAGCCAAGAGGGCTAGGGAAGTGGGAGCGGTATTGGTTTATGACGAGATACAAGCGGGCTTCGGGAGGACCGGGTACGTCTGGGCCTACCAGAGACTCAACGCCCCCGATCCGGACATACTCTTGAGCGCTAAGGCGATAGGCAATGGCTATCCGGTATCCATGGTAGCGGTCAACGATAAGATAGCAGAAAGCGTGGTGAGTGGGATGCACGGCTCCACATACGGAGCCAATCCTACGGCCCTTGCTGCAGTCAGCGGAGCAATAGACGTCCTAATAGAGGACGAAGTGCCCAAACAAGCAAGAGAAAAGGGGAAGCTCTTCCAAGACTTATTTGAAGAGGAACTAAAGGACTTGAAGATAGTGAGGGATGCCAGGGCCATTGGCCTAATGATAGGAGTGGAACTGAGAGTCAAGCCGAGTAAGTACATCCAAGAGATGCAGAAGAGGGGCATATTGACCTTAAAGGCCGGTGCAACAGTGCTAAGGATGTTACCTCCTTACGTGACCACAGAAGAGGACATACACTTCGCGGTAAAGACCTTGAAGGAGGTGCTCCAAGGCAGTTGAGGGTAAAGGTAACCTTACCCTACCCCTTGCCCTTAGTTGAGGGCAACGGCAAGAAGTTGGTAGCGTTCTTAGAGAAGCCCCCAGTTACGGTTATCACGGAAGAGCCTTGGAAGTATTTGGATTGGAGGGGTTTCGCTGTACTGGAGGGGGAGAGGGTAATAAAGCAGCTTGTGATGAGGAGTGAGGTCACCGTTATCTTGAGGGCCTTTGAACCCAGAGGCTTGAGGGGGGATCCCTTGAAAGCTTTCGAAGCCCTCTTGAGGAGGGAAGCGCCTTGTCCGGTGTTTAAGGGCTTCTGGGCTTGTGGTGACTCCCTTTTAAAGCTAAGTAAGGAGAAGGTGGAGCCGTTGGGCTTTGGCATAATAAAGACCAGGATAAGCTTCAACGGGGCGAAGATGGAGTTAGACGTTGCTTAAGTACTCCTTAAACATTTCGTCGGCTAACTCCTTGGGAGCCTTATAGAGGTCTGCCAAGAACCTAAGGGCCCTATACACGGTATCTTCCTCGTACCATCCCATTGTTCCTATCCTCACGCTCTTCTCCTTTATCTTCCACCCTCCTCCGCCTATGTCGAGACCCCACCTCTCCCTAGCAATCCTCTTGGCCTCCGCCGGGGTTAAGCCCTCGGGGAGCAAGGGGACCACTATCGTGTTGGACCTCCAGCCCTCTTTGGGGTAGACCCTTCCTCCGGCCCTTTCGACCAACTCGTTCATGACTTTTGAGAATACTCCGTGTCTCCTTATCCAATTGTTTATTCCGTAGTTCAATATCAACTCGAGAGCCTTGTTCAAGGCATAAACCAAGCTGACTGCCGGCGTCGCCGGCGTCTCGTACTTCTCTTCATAGAACTTCTTGTAAAGTTCCAAGTCCCAGTACAAGCTCCTCTTAGGCACTTCCTTCATCTTCTCCTCAGCCCTACCCCCTATAAGCGACGAAGGATAACCCCGGAGGGGCCATCAAGGCCTTCTGACTCGCAGAGGCGACCGCGTCAAGATCCATCACTTCCATGTCCATCTCATGGCCCCCCAAGTAGCTCACTGCATCTACCAAGATTATTGCATCATTTTCGTGAGCCACCTTGGCCAGCTCGAGCAAGTTCTTGTGAACCACTCCGGTGCTAGTTTCATTTGCGACTATCCCCAAGACGCTTGCCTTAGTCTCCTTCAACTTGGAGTCCAAGTCCTCCGGCGTCATACCCTCTCCTTCCGGGGGTTCGACGAGGGTTACGTCGACTCCCAAGGTCTTGGCTATTTTCGCCATCCTGTCGCTAAAGACACCCGTTTGAACAATTAACATCTTCTCCTTTGGCTTCACGAAGTTAGCTACCATGGCCTCTACTGCTCCGGTGCCAGAGGCGGTCAAGAGAGCCACGTTGGGCGCTCCAAACAGCTTCTGAAGTTTTGTAGTGACCTCTTTCATTAACTCTCTGAACTCGGGACCTCTGTGGTTTATCATTGGCAAGGATTGGCTTAGCTCCACCTCGGGGTGGAGGCTCACTGGGCCTGGCAGAAGTAGCTGAAGCCTCCTCATTCTCGACCTACCGGGTTTGAGGGTCACACGATTATTATAGCCTTTATATGGGAGGAAGGGGACGGAAATCTTGTTAGGCTTCATAACTGACTACGGCTATAAGGACGTCTATGCTGGGATACTAAAACTCGTCGCAAAGAGGGTTTGCCCCAACTCAGACGTTATAGACATTACTCATGGGATTAGGCCCTTTGACGTCTTGGAAGGGGCTGTCGCGACGCTGGTAACGGTCCCTCACTTAAGGGAGAACGACGTGCTGGTGGTCGTAGTAGACCCGGGAGTGGGAAGTGAGAGGGAAGCGATTGCCGCAAGAGTTGGCAATAAGTATTTGGTTGGGCCTAACAACGGTGTCTTGTGGTTAGCTGCTAAAGAATATGGCGTGGAAAAGGTCGTTAAGATAGAGAAGAAGTTGGTGCCCTTCAGCTCCTATACGTTCCACGGAAGGGACCTCTTCGCTCCTGCGGGAGCGTTCTTGGACTGCGGAGGTAAGCTGGAAGAGCTTGGAAGGGAGACGGAGCTGAAGCCTTTGGACATCAGGTTGGTTAGGAGAGTGGAAGAAAAAAGATTGGAAGCTAGCGTGGTTTACATAGATGGGTTCGGGAACGTAATGACTTGGGCAAGGGAGTTACCCTTCGAGATAGGTCAAGAGGTTAAGGTAAACGGTAAGAAAGCTAAGGTGGTCAGAACGTTTTCCGAAGTAAGGCCCAAGGAGTTGGCAGTCTACATTAACTCCTTCGGTTACGTGGAGATAGCCCAGTATATGGGGAGTGCTTCAAAGGTATTGGGCTTGAAACCCGGAGATCTGGTGGTGGTAGAATGAGGGCCGTGCTTCCGGGGAGGTTCCAACCCTTCCACAAGGGTCACTTGAAGGTGGTCGAGTGGGCTTTAGAGAGGGTCGATGAGCTAATAATAGTTGTGGGAAGCGCTCAAGAGAGCCATACCTTACAGAATCCCATGACGGCCGGCGAGAGGATATTGGCGATTCGAGAGACGTTAAAGGAGTATCTAGACAGGATATACATAATACCGGTCCCGGACATACTCATGAACGCCTCTTGGGTGGCCCACGTAAAGACCTATGTGCCTCCCTTTGAGGCAGTGATTACTAGAAACCCTCTAGTAAAGGTTTTATTTGAAGAAGCCGGGTACAAGGTTTTAGAGCCTCCAGCATTCGAGAGGAGCAAGTACGTAGCAACGAACATAAGGGCTATGATGTTGAGCGGTGATCCCTCTTGGAAGGAGTTCGTTCCAGAGCCCGTTGCAAAAATCATAGAGGAGCTCGGGATAATAAGGAGGATGAGGGAGTTATCCAAGAGGGACTAGTCTATGTAACCCATGGCCTTTAAGTAGCCCTTCTCGTCGCCATATTTGGCCTTATATTCTTCAACTATATCATAGCCGAAGAGTTCCTTGTACTTCTTCCTCCCCTCCTCCGTCATCTTGAATGGGGTCCACGGAGGGTCGAAGGTTAAGTCGATGTCCACGTCTTTGACGCCCGGTATACTCTTTATCATGTTAACTATCTGCCAAAGTATTTGGCCAGAGACGGGA
>WAOJ01000018.1 GCA_015521275.1 Desulfurococcales archaeon
ATTTTAGTGGTTCCCAAGAGTTCCTCTCCTTGGGAGAACCATGAGAAGTGTCGCGCTGCTATTGGTCCTATCGGCTCTAATACTTGCCGCGACGAGCTTCAACATTAGCAACTACGCTATAGTAATATACAAAGACGTGAAGGGTCACATACATGGCCAACTAGTTCCGAGAAGCCAGCTAACCAAGTTTGTAATGACGATAAAGGCTGAAGGCTACAACCTGATCAAAGTAGATCACTTCTACAAGGTACAAGTACTAAACCCCAAGCTGTCGGTTCAAGACGTGCCACCCAACACTCCTTGGTATACTCAAATGGTCGGCAATGAAGGAATAGCTTGGCAAGTGGACAAGTACCACCTAAATGCCGCTGAGGGTTTAGAGATACTCGATGAACACGGAATAGTACCAAACGTTAAGGTAGCAGTGATAGACACCGGCGTTGCTAACGTAACCCCGTTGGCCGGAAAGGTAGACTATTCTGAGGGTTATGCTAGCACCGCCCTTGTTGATAACCTAGCTTACTTAGGCCTGTGTAACGCCACCGGAACGGTTGACCTAGGCGGTTTACAAGTGGAAGACCCGATAGACGGCCTTAACTACACGTTCCCTCAGGGGGCGTATGCGAAGTACTGTATATTTGCAATACCGGCTAACGTGGATGGTTACAACTCGACCGTAGTATTCATTCAGTTCGCCGATCCCAGGATGGATATAGTTGGACACGGAACGTTCGTCTCGAGTCAGATCGTCGCTAGCGTAAACTTACCGCTTGTAAATAATGGTAACAGTACCTATACCAACGTGCTCTTAGGCGTTCATCCAAACATAACTGTGGTTCCTATCAAGGCCGACTACATAGCGATAGCGTTTGTAAACGTGACTGGATGCCAAGACTTCAGCGCTTGCGTTCAGAACACTACCGTTGACAAGAGGATAATGGAAGCTGGCATATTCGACGACTTCTCCCTAGCCGACGCAGCCAACTACGTAGCCAACCTAGCATTCAACGATCCTCATCTAAAGGCCGTAAACATGAGCTTAGGAGGCTACGACGACGAATACGACTTCCCTAGCGATTGCCAATGGATAATAGACCCCATGACTAGCGCAGGCTTGTACGTAGTAGCTGCGGCCGGTAACGACGGCTATAACTTGGATCAAATTAACTCTGACTACGGATTTTATGAGTTCCCTGCCCAGTGTCCCGGAGTCATAGCGGTATCAGCCTTGGACGGCAGGAACATGATAACCTTCTTCAGCAACTACGGTAGCAGCATAACCTTCGGAGCACCCGGACACCACAACGTAGGCATATACTGGAGCCAGAGCATACTCGGACAGTTAATGGGTGAGTTGTACAAGGAGTATTTGACACTCTACGGCGAGCCAGTGTTTCCCTTATACAACGCTACCACTTACTACGTTACCGAGGGCAGCGGAACTAGCTACGCGGCCCCTCTGGTGAGCGGAGCTGTGGCGTTGCTCTCTAGCCTGACGCCTAACCCCGTTGACGTGTTAAAGCAGACTGCCAAGAAGCTCTATGGTAATACTCCCAACCCCTACGTCGGCTATGGCGAGCCTGACGTGGGGGCTGCGGTGAAGATGCTCTTCTACAAGCCGCATAACGAGGAGAGCACCTCTACCACAACCGTGACCACTACGGTATACGAAGGAGCACACATAGCCGGCCCGTTCCTAATACCGTTCTTCCTAAGTGGCTTGAAGAAGAGAAGGAAGAAGAAGTGATCACATAATAGTTATTTTTAAAGACTTTGTCCGTCCCCCCTTAAGGGTGTTTGAGTTATGGCCAAGCCCGCTAGGTGCTTTACCAAGAGGCATGCCAAGGCCTTCAGCGGTCCCCCCTACACTAGGAGGGAATACATACACGGAGTTCCGATGCCCAAGGTAGTGAAGTGGGTTATGGGCAACCCTCACGTCGAAGCTGAGGTAGAGCTTAGGCTAGTAGCTTTGGAGAGGGCCCAGATAAGGCACAACGCTTTAGAAGCGGCAAGGGTTATGGTCCACAAGAACTTGTCTTCGGACATAGGAGAGAACAACTACGTATTCATAATAAAGAGGTACCCGCACCACGTGCTCAGGGAGCACAAGTTCATGGCCTTCGCGGGAGCGGACAGGCTTCAAGAGGGGATGAGGCACGCTTTCGGCAAACCAGTAGGCTTGGCCGCAAGGGTTTACCCCGGCGACGACATATTGGTAATAAGGACTAAGAAGCAGTACTTGGATGCAGCTAAGGAAGCCCTAAAGATAGCGGCTTCTAAGATGCCCATACCTTGTAGGATAGAGGTTAGGGAGCTGAAGTAATCCTCTAGCTACGACCAGCTTTTTGACGTCTCTTATAAATAAGAAGTAGCTCGAAGCCCTTTGCGCAGTTGCACACAAAAAACCCTCTTCCATCCTTCAAAAAGCGGTAGTGTCATATGGCCAGCTTCTACGTCTTCCTTCTGATAGCCTTCTTAGGGACGACCAGCGGAAGGCTCTTGAGGATCGGCACCGCCTTCTATACGCTAAATCAAGGTTGGACCTTCTTGGCCTTCCTAGCCTCTACCTTCGCTTTGGGAAGAATAATATCTTCCTTCTTGGGTGGCGAGTTGACCAAGAGGTTCGGATCCAGAGTTGCTGGCTTAGGCATGCTCACCCTGGGCTTAGTGGGAATAGGCTACTCCTACCTCCCCCCTCTCTATTACTTGGGCTTGAGGGTAATACACGGAATTTCTGCAGGCCTCGCGTGGCCCTCCATACAAGCCCTAACCATGAGCAGGGCCAAGAGGGAGTTCAGGGGGAGGGCCTCTTCGCTTTACTTTACCGTAATCAACTTGGGCTGGTTCTTGGCCTTCCTGTTAGGAGGCCTAATTCCCAAAGGTTCCATATTGCCCAGCTCTTTAATACTGATAGTGCTCGGCTCTGCCTTGATATTCGTAAAGCAAGAACTGATTAAGGAGAGGAAGAAAGCCAAGGGAAAGGTCTTCATCCCGCCTCTAAGCGCGATAGTGCTCGGTTCCATAGCCTTGGGCTTCATGACATTATTGGTTAATACGGAGGTTGCAGTGGCAATATTCGGCAAGGAGTTCGGGAGAGCTATAGGAGGGATCCTCTTGGCCTCAGCCGCTTTAATAGGCTCGGCCTCTGGCTACTACCTCAACAAGATCTTAATAGACATAAACGAGAGCCACTTGTCCATGTTATTACCTCCGGTAGTTACTACCTCCTCTTCCTTCTTGATATACCTCCAGCCTCTCTCTCCCATAGGCTTGTTCTTGACGAAGGCTTTCGTTTCTTGGTGGGGATCAGTAATGCTAGCACTGGCAAGGGTAAAAGACGTAGGCAGAAGAGTAGGTGCCTTCAACGCCGGAGGAGATGCTGGGAAGTTCTTGGGAGCGTTGATCTCTTCTTTAGGCCCCTGGACGTTGCCGTACCTCTCTCTGAGCTCCCTAGCTCTGGCCTTAATCGCTTGGGCCCTAAGCCTAAGGGGAGCAGAGCTTGCCGGCCCTGTCGAAGTTCGAGGCGAAGGACATAGGAACAATAAGGCCGGAGGAAGTGACGCAAACGTTGGAAAAGTATGAGGAATTCGGAATTCCAATAAAGTACAGGGTTGAGGGTTGGGAAAAGGAGGTGGTCTCGGCTATTTACTCTAAAAGGGAACTGGTCTGGAAGGCCTTAGACGCGAAGGACGACGTGGAAGCCTACAAGAAGCTCTTGAACAAAGGGAAAGGGAAGCTAGGCGAGGTACCCTTTGAGGGGAAGGAAGCAAAGGACTTGAACTCCTTCCCCTGGGTTAAGTTCTACCCTAAAGATGGGGGGAAGTATCAGACAGCCTCAATATTCATAGCTTGTTACGGAAACACTTGTAACGCTTCCTTCCACAGGATGATGTACTTGGATAACAAGAGGGCAGCGGTAAGGCTCGTTCCGAGGCACTTGTATACTATGTACAAGAGAGCTATTGAGAGAGGGGAGGAGCTTCCGGTGGCAGTGGTGATAGGGGCTCCCAGCGAGGTAGAGTTCGCCTCTTCCGTGAGCTTGCCCTTTGGCGAGTTCGAACTGGAGCTCGCATCTTCCTTTTCTGGAAGGCTGGAAATAATGAGGACTCCGGTCTACAAGCTCCCCGTACCCAAAGCCGGAGTGATAATAGAGGGGAGGTTGACCAAGGAGACCGTCGATGAGGGACCCTTCGTCGACCTATTGCACACTTACGATAGAGTTAGGAAGCAGCCGGTCTTGGAGGTTGACGCCGTTTACCTAACGGATGAGCCCATGCACTTGATCTTGCCGGGGGGAAGGGAGCACCAATACTTAATGGGCTACCCCAAGGAGGCCTCCATTTGGGACAGCGTGAGGAAGGTGGTACCAAAGGTCCACAAGGTTAGGCTCGCCAGGGGAGGGGGCATGTGGCTCCACGCAGTAGTAAGCATATCAAAGAACGTTGATGGAGATGCGAAGAACGCGATCATGGCCGCGTTCGCCGGCCACCCTTCCCTAAAGCACGTCGTGGTCGTTGACCCGGACGTGGATCCGGATAACCCCTACGAGGTTGAGTGGGCTATAGCCACTAGGTTCCAAGCGCACAAGGACTTGGTGATAATCAATAACGCTAGGGGCTCTAGCTTGGACCCCAGCGCGGAGGACGGCTTAACGAGCAAAGTGGGAATAGACGCCACTGCTCCAATAGCGGAGAGAGAAAAGTTCCAGAGGGTTGGGAAGGTTTAGCCCTCCGCTACGACCACGTCCTCCCCTTCCAGAATAACCTTCTTTATGCCTAGCCTAGCCATTAGCCTCCCTATTTCTCCTACTATGGCTGCATACTCCTCCGGGTCCTCTACGCCCTCAGCCTCTAAGGGAAAGCCCTCATAGGCCTTTACTCTCATAGGCCCCCTCCCGAGCATCTTTTAGTACCTTTCACCACTAAACGGCCATAGAACAGATGCTATTGAAATATCACTTGAGCCACTTGACCACTAGGTCCGGCCTGTCGGTTGCTATGGCGTCTACGTTTAACTCCTTAGCTTCCCTAACCTCCTTAGGCCTGTTGTGGAGCCAGCTCAAGACCTTCAAGTTCAAATCGTGTGCTTCCTTTACCAGCTCCTTGTCCAGCATGTCCCTCCTGGGAGCTATCCACTCTAAGTCTAGACCTTCTATCAAGTTCTTCAAGCTCAACGGCCTCAAGACGAACAAGAGGCCCTTGCTGGGGTAAGTAACGTCCTTCAAGGCGTTCGCATAGAAGGATATTACGGTTACGTTTTCCCACCCTTCAAGCTTCTTGTTCAAGGCCTCTACGGCGAACTTGGTCGGGTCCTTTAGTTCCACGAACAGTTTCCTCTTATACTTCTCAACAACTAAGGCTAAGACTTCTTCCAAGGTGGGGACGTAAGGCAATAGCCTCCTGAGCTGGCCGAAGGTCAAGGACTTTATGTCTATCCTCCTCCCGCCGACGGTGACCTCTCTATCGTGAATTACGGCCAAGGTTCCGTCTCTTAGCCTCCAGACGTCGCACTCTACAGCGTCTGCTCCGTGCTCCAAGGCGTACCGGAAGGCTTGGATGGTGTTCTCCTTTACTACGTACCTAGCACCCCTATGACCAACTATCATCATCTTCCTCCTTACCCGCCTAGAACTCTTGTTCGGGAAGTCTTCAGCTCAGCACCTAACGAACTCCTCACCCATGTACGTTACCACTGAACAGCCCTCGGGGACCTCAGAGAAGAGTTTCTTGGGGACAGGGTGAACCTTAGCTATGGTAGCTAAGTCCTTCTCATCCTTTGGGTAAGAGGCAAACGACCTTTGAGTAATGGGCACTACGTTATCTCCTATAACCTCCTTGAAGACCCTCAAAGCGAGTTCTACGTCGCCGGGCTCTACCGGAATGGTTGGCGGCCTCGTGGGGACCATTATGAAGGCCACCTTTGGGTTTATCTCATTTATTATTTCCGCTATTTCCTTCAGCTCGTCCTTAGAGTCGTTATAGCCCTTTACCACCATGGTTTCGGTTACGAGCTCGCCTCCAAAGGTCCTGGAGAACTTCAATATCCCGCTGACGACCTCATCGAATTTCAACGCTTCGTGGGGGGCGTTCACCCTTCTCCAAGTCCTCTCGTTTCCGGCATCAACCTTTATCGAGACCACGTCGAAGGGGTAAGCGTTCTTAGCCACTTCGGGATCGTAGAGCAAGCTCGCATTGGTTAACAGCACGGTCTTCTTCCCGCTGAACTCCTTGGCAGCCTTAGAGCATTCGCCGAGCCTCAAGTCCAGCAAGGGCTCTCCTTCGGGGACGAATGTTATTACGTCGTAATGTCCCTTCACGCCTTTAAGCTCTTTTACTAACTTTTGTGGGTCACAGAGCTTTACTCTCTCGACCGTTACCTTGCCCGGTCCGAGTTGGCAATAAGGACAAGCGTAAGTGCAGAGCTTCTCGGGGAACTGGTTTACTCCCAAGCTCCAGCCAAACCTCCTAGACCACACGGGTCCAAACAACAATGCAATGGACCGCTTGGACAAGGACATAAGGAGGCTTAAAGTCTTGTGTCCTAAATACCTATACGCTATGTTCCTCCGCTTTTCGTGTACACTACATTCCTTGTTTCTTCAAGAGAGCGTGAAAGACTCAATTTCCCTTTTAAG
>WAOJ01000019.1 GCA_015521275.1 Desulfurococcales archaeon
GAATAAAGGACATAGCCGTAGCCGCCAAGAGGCTCTTGGACGAGGGGTGTGAAGCAATAATAACCTTGGGCTGGGTGGGAGCCACTCAGACGGACAAGTTCTCCTACCTAGCCTACTCAATAGCCCTGCAACAACTCCAAATAACTTATGGCAAACACATAATTGATGTAACCGTTCACGAAGACGAGGCTCAAGGGGAAAAGCTGAAGGAAGTGGCGATAAATAGAGCTAAGGAACACGCTAGGAACTTAGCCTTGCTAATAACTAAGGGCCCCAACGCATTAACTCCATTGGCTGGCACGGGCCAGAGACAAGGGTGGCCGGACGTGGGACCTCTATAAAAACGTTAAATGGCCTTCGTAAAAGGCCTTTAATGAGGGGTCATGAAGGTTGAAGTGTACTATGGAAGTCCCATCGAGATTGAACTCGAGAAAGAGATAATAGACATAGCTTCCATAGATGGAGTACTTCACGTCTTGATAGCTTCCGGCAATGGAAGGAGCTGCTTAAAGATGAAGGACTTTGGGCACTTCAAAGAGGTAAAGTTGGACGAATGTGGCCTAAAGGGAACGAGGTCCCATATTGTGAGGAGGTACCAAAGGGGGTTAAGCGTCAAGGAGAGGGAGGCCATTTACCGAACTTCTGGAGGACTGTTCAAGTTGAGAGCCTCTAGCTCCGACTTGAGCCCTTACGACAATTCGTCAGACTTCCACATATTCGGGGACATGGAAATGGTTTATAATGGTTACCCAATAAAGTTCCAAGCCTCCTTCGGAGTTGGGTGTTTATGTAAGAATTTCTTGCTCCTATCATCCCTGACCGGGATGAAGCTGTTCAGACTCACAAGTCACGAACCAGAATTGGTCATGAAAATAGATGTACGAACTCAAGCGTGGGGCTTCTCGCCCAATTGCCTCTTCCTAGCCGTCACAGATAGCCGTACGGTTAAGATATATGACGTCATTAATCGGGACGAAAGAATAACAATAACGTTTCCTTCCCACATAACTCTCTCAGAGCTTGCTTGGACAAGAGAGGGTCTTTGGGTCTCAGCGCTTAAGGGTACAAAGCTCCTACTCTACGACTACTTGAACGAAGACGTGCTTTCAGCTCTCTGATAGGAGTTTCGGGGGATGATGAACCACAGGGCGCGATCGGTGAGCGGACCTGTCTCAGCTGATCCCCCAAGGAGGTACAAAGAATTAAACCTCATTCCATGACCGTGGCTCTGAGAGGGTCTCCATGAACGAAGATTCCCCCACAGACCATCTCAAGAGGTTAGGTCTCAAGGAGTTAGTTGCCATAGGCATAGGGGGGATGATAGGGGGAGGGATATTTAGCACTCTAGGCTTACTCCTACAATACGCCGGAGTAGCTGCTCCCTTTGCCTTCTCAATAGGCGCAATAATAGCCCTCTTGAGCGCGTACTCTTACGCGAAGTTTTCTTACTACCATCCTTCGATAGGTGGCACCATAGAGTACATAGCTATGGTAATAGAAAATTTGTTCGTGCTGGATTACATAAACGCCCTCTTGTGGGTCGGCTACGTAGTCATGGTTGCCCTTTACGCTTACGCCTTTGGGAGCTACTCAGCAGCCCTCTTCGGCTTCCACGAAGGCAGCTTCTGGTATACAGTGACTCAACACATCATGATAACGTTAGTTCTGATCACGTTCACAATAATAAATATGATGGGATCACATATAATGAGCAAGGTAGAAGACCTCTTGGTCTACATAAAGGTCGGCGTTCTCCTCTTCTTCATAGCCATAGGCTTCTTGAGGGCAAATCCTTCGGTAATCCTCTCAAAACCTTGGCCCCCCTTAAACATGGTCCTCTTGGGAGGACTCATCATTTTCTCTGCGTACGAAGGCTTCGGAATAATTTCGAACGCGAGCTTAGAAGCCAAAAGGAGGGAGGACGTTTACAGAGCCTTCTTCATATCCGTACTAATAGTGGCCTTTATATACATCTCCATAGCGTACGTAGCAGTAACGATCTTAAGTCCCAAACTTGTAGCGAAGTACGAGGATTATGCTCTAGGAGTGATAGCTGAGCCCTTGCTGGGCAAGGCCGGCTTCGTGATAATAGCTATAGCTGCGCTCCTCTCCACCGCTTCAGCGATAAACGCCACCATATTCGGAGCTGGGAGAATAGCCCACTTCCTACC
>WAOJ01000020.1 GCA_015521275.1 Desulfurococcales archaeon
GCTAAGGGCACGCAACGCCATGAGGAAGAGAAGGCATGTTCCAGAAGCCGTGAGGTCGCTTAACCAACTCTTGTATAGGGGCAGAGTGAGGCTCGAACTTAACGACGGCAATGTCCTAACGGGCAACTTTGTCAACGTAACAATAAGGGGCACAGCAAAGGTCAAGGTGGGTGAAGAAGTCATCGAAATAAAGGAGGAAGAAGTAAGAGATTATTCACCCCTTCATCAATGAGATCAGGTTTTTGAAGAACCTTCTGCCATTCAAGTAGCTCTTTTCTGGGTGAAACTGTGTTCCACATATCTTTCCTTTACACACTATCGATGCTATCTTAGCTCCTTCATACTCAGTTTCTGCCAGCGTATACTGGTCTGGCTCTTTGTAATATGAATGTGCAAAGTAGAAGTACTTCCCGTCCAAACCTTCAGTAATGGGGTGGGAACCCCTTGTCCTTATGTCATTCCAACCCATGTGAGGTACCTTGGCGTTTACCCTTAGCCTTATCACGTTTCCCGGAAGTATGCCCAAACCTTCCAGCTCCCCTTCTTCGCTTCTCTCATACAACAGTTGCATACCCAAGCATATCCCCAAAGTCCAGTCTTCCCTTTCCCTGAGCACTTCGACTATCCTTGTCCTCTCCATGTTTATCATAGCAGCCTTATGGGACCCTACCCCGGGCAATACGACTAAGTCCGCTGTGCGTATGGTACTCGGGTCCTTAGTTATGACAGCTCTGAAACCGACCCTCTCTAAACCTTTCTTCACACTGAACAAGTTACCTATTCCGTAATTTACGATTGCCGCTATCACTGATACCACCCCTGTGCCTGGCCCGTCTCTCAAGTTCTTCAACTACCTCCTCAAACTTTATCCCTCTTACCGCAAGCAGTACCATCAAGTGATATATTACGTCAGCAGCCTCTTCTATTACTCTCTTGTCTGACTCCCTCAGAGAAGCCACGATTAATTCAACACTCTCCTCTCCAAACTTGCGAGCGACATAAGTTATCCCCTTCGATGCAAGGGAGCTTGTATAGGAACCCTCTCTAGGGTTCTTCACCCTGTCCTCTATAACCGACCACAACTCCTTAAGGTATTCCAAATTTATCTGACCGAGAGTCCTTGAGGGAGCGTGAAGGGATAAGGCTTTATGCCTTTCAACACGATTACCTTGCTGTGGGAGGATTAGACCACCACGCCTTGTGCACAAAACTTATAAAGAGGTCGTGCGCTAACTCTAGAAACGGGGTCCGATATGGAGAGGAGAATTGAGAGGGTTCGAGACGCCCATGTAAGGGAAGTGGTTGGTAAGAAAGTAGTCAAAGACAAGCTGTATACATACACGTACTACACGCTACCACTGAACATCTATATACCGAAACACATAATACACAAATACGGCAAAGAGTACGTTGTCATAATAAACAGCGAGACCGGCGAGATAAGAGCCATGCCCAAAAAGCTATACCAGGAGAAGTATGGGAAACAGAACAAGGAAGCTGAGGGATGACCTGAGAATCCGGGACTCGACCCATTAAACCCCCCTTTTTGGGGATGAACGGAGGCCTGTATGGGGACCGTCCTAAAGTACCCGGACTTCCTACGCCAAGTATTCAACGTAGTATTAGCTGAACACGCACACGAGATAGACGCGAGGACCAGCAACGAAGCGAGAGAAATGGTGTGGACGGCTGAGAACAGATACAACTTTTCCTCCTACGAGGTCGAGGACCCGCGCAAGAATTTAGAAGAGTACTTCAAGAGTCCAGAGTTCAAGAACCTAATAAGGCTCTTAAGGAAGAGCGAGAACTTGCTGAAAGACTTGGTTGGGAGAGTCAGAGAATACTACGGAGAGGACCTCGCAGAGCTAATCCAGAAGACTTGGGAGGAGGTGAAGAAGTCCGCCGGTGAGGAAGTGGAATAATTTTTATAGTTCGTCTAAGTCTTCGTCCAAGATCTCCTCGTCTATATCCTCCAAGTCCTCTTCCGGAACTTCTTCGAAGGTAAGCTCCTCCTCTTCGGGACCCTCTGTCAAGGTTTCCTCCAGTTCTTCCTCTTCTTCCTCCTCTTGAGGGAGTTCTAGTTCTACACCGCCTATTAAGTCCTCTGGCCTAGCGCTATAGACTCCGTTCTCCAGCTCTCTCACTTGTTGATTTTCTATTAGCTTTGTCAATGCCCTTCTCA
>WAOJ01000021.1 GCA_015521275.1 Desulfurococcales archaeon
CTGCTATGGCTATGGCGGACACTTGCGCAGACTTCATAGCCCTCCCGCCAGAAAGTAGGCATGGAAACGGGATGATGAGTAAGGGAGTCAGGAGATCTGTACAGAATGACCGGAAACGGAACAGCTGACCCGATGAGGAGGCTTGAAAGATGCGATCGGTGAGCGTTGGCCGGGCTCCGAAGGGCTCTAGAACTTAGGCTCGCCTCCAGAAGCTATTATGGCTTCTCTAAGCTTCTCGATTGCTGCGCCACTCTTTAGTACTTCCATCACTTCCTTATAGGATTCCTTTATGTCGTACATTTCCCTAACGTGTAAGGCTAATGCGGTGTTTACCGCTAGGAACGTCGCTTCCGGCTCTTCTCCTCTGAGTGCCCTCAAAAACTTCTCCTTGCTCTCCTCTACACTCTTAACTCTCAACGGTTCTAAGCTTTCCAAAGGCTTGGCTCCAAAGTCCTTAACATCTATCGTGGTATAGGTGATCTCGTCCGGCGTTACCATGTAGACCTCTGTGGTGGAGACGGGAGAGACCTCGTCTATGCCGGGTCTTCCGTGGATTACTGCTGCCCTCTCAACGCCTAGGATCTGCAACGCTTTGGCTATTGGCTCCATCATCCAAGGTTCGCTCACGCCCACCATCTGGTACTTGGGCCTGGCGGGATTTGACAGGGGGCCGACTAAGTTGAATATGGTCCTTATCCTCAAAGCTTTCCTGACCGGTGCTACGTTCTTCATTGCTGGGTGGTATACGGGTGCGAAGAGGAACACGAAGCCGCTTTCTCTGAAGGCCCTCTCTGCCTCTTCCGGGCTCATCATTATGTTATATCCGAGCTCTTTCAAGATATCGGCGCTCCCTGTAACACTCGTAACGCCCACGTTTCCGTGCTTTGCCGCCTTAAATCCCATGGCGGCTAGGGTAATTGCAGTAGCAGTGCTTACGTTATAGAGGGAAGCCTTATCACCTCCAGTGCCGGCCGTGTCCATGGCCTCTGGGAAGGGCCCTATCTTAACGGCTTTATCCAACAAGGCTTTGGCGAAGCCCGCTATCTCTTCAAAACTTTCCTTGCCACAGCGGAGAGCGGTTAGCAAGGCTCCCTTTTGTGCGTCGTTCAGCTCTTCGGAGGTTAGTGCCATGGCTAATGCGTAGGAGGTATCGAGATCCAGTCTCTTCCCGCTTAACAACTTTTCGAGGATCTCGGGCACGTTTATCATGGAACCGAACCCAGGTTTTAGTGTATTTCAAGGACAAAAAACTTAGCTATTTATTGTTGCTCCTTGGGGCGGCACACTACGGGCTGATCGGGGCCCTTGTCCTCACAGACCAACACTACCTCGCTCACTTCCGCGCTCACGTTCTCACCGTAGGCCGGGACCCCGGGCAAGTATATTAATTTATTGTAATACTACCTTTGGCAGACGCCCTATGGTAAGGGTATCCAGCCCCTCTAGGATTCATGTTACCTTGTTGGATTTGTGCGGGGACCTAGGAAGGGCCGATGGCGGCGTGGGCTTCGCGGTTAAGCTTCCCAGAACCGTAGTGGAGGCGAGGCCTTGTGAAGACCTTAAGGTAGAGGGACCACGTGCTGACGAAGTAGAAGAACGTCTTTCGAATCTCGGCCTCAAGGGCTGCGTGAAGGTCTTGAACTCTCCTCCCCCTCACGTGGGCTTGGGCTCTACCACTCAACTCGTCCTCTCCTCCGCAAGGGCCCTAGCCTCGATTAACGGTGTAGAAATGAGTGCTCAAGAGCTTGCTGAACTCACCGGGAGAGGTGGCACTAGCGGCGTTGGAGTTAGGGTCTTCGAGTCCGGCGGGTTCGTAATAGACTTCGGCCATCCTTTGGAATTGAAAGGCAAGCTCTTGCCTTCCGGAGCCTCCTTAACATCTCCACCCCCAACTTTGAGAGTTGACTTTCCGGAGGAGTGGAGGATCATTATGGCATTTCCCAAGGGAGGGGGGAAGTACGACGAGGAGAGGGAAGTCGATGTCTTTCTTAACAAAACGCCATTGAAAGAGCAAGAGTGTGACCGTGTTGCCAGAATAATATATATGATGTTGATCCCTTCAGTAATAATGAAAGACCTATCCTTGTTCCATCGAGCCATCAATATGATACAGCAAGTGGGATTTAAAAGGGTGGAGAATGAAATACAGAGCCCAGAGGTCAAGAAGCTAATGGAAGAGGTAAGGAGAATTACTGGTATGGCCGGCCTCAGTAGCATGGGACCACTTGTGTATACAGTCGTTCACAAAGACGTTGTCAGAATAACGAAAAAGAAGGTGGCCGAACTCGTGCCGGAAGGATTTGAAGTTATTGCGACTCCCCCCGACAACTGCGGGGCAAGGCTCGGGTGATGAGGAGTTTGCCGAGTGTTGAGGGATGAAAGAGGCTACGGGACAGCCGAGCCCGCGCTAAGGCTAGCGTAATCCTCGCGACCCTCCAAGCCACCTCCTCGGCCCTATCCTCTGGTCCCATGTCGGCTATCGTGTTGGGCTTCCAGTAGAGGGCCTTCTGCACTTCATTCTTCCACGTGACTACAGAGTACCACTCTCTCACCTTAAGCCCCTTCCCTCCTTCAAAGATAACTACCCCTTCAATGCTTGAGATAATTCTACAAGTGCTGGGCCTAGTAGTAGTCTGTATCCTTATCCCATTAGGAGTTAAGAGCCATATCTCCTTGGCTCCAGCTTCTAGGAAACGCTTCGTGTCACCCTTGTCCGTTTCCCCGAGCTTATGCTTGGTTTGCTTAACGACTACGGGCTCTATTCCTAGTTCGATTAGTTCTTTTACTATCTGAGTAACCAAGGTAGTCTTGCCGCTCTTTCTTGGCCCTACGACTTGGAGGACCAAATTCATTCGCTCACCAGCTTGGGCGCATTCTTATACAAGGGACAAGTCCTCCAGTGATGGGTACACAACTTTACTTCGGTGATGGTAAGAACTCTGTCTAAAACTCTGCATATCGCATACCACTTACCGTTAGAACCTCTTACCGCCTTGAAGTAGGGGCATTTGCTTTGGGGCTCAGTATTTAAGGCCATAATGGGGTCGTAAGGTTTGTATCTCTCCTCGAATGCGACTTCCTTCGCGCTCTTTGAAGGGGTAAATCGCAATAACGTATTCTTTCTATCTTCCTCTTCTGGCTCCACGTAGAAACTGCAGCTCTTGTATTCCATTTCAGACTTGCAGTGGTTTCCCACTACCCTCTCATCGGGTCTCTGGAGCTTCGGACTGTGACAGGCGCCGTCCTTAAACCAAGGACATACCAACTTTCATCCGTTGGGAATGTAGTGCATAAGAAGGTTAATAACCAGCTCAGTATACGGTGTTAAGCTCTGATTGTAGCCGGCATAGACGAGGCGGGCAGGGGGCCGGTAATTGGGAGTATGTTTGTAGCAATAGTCGTTATGGATGAAAATGACTTGAACAAATTAGTAAAGTTGGGCTTGACAGATAGTAAAAGGTTGACGCCTAGAAAGAGGAAAACACTTTACAAGCTCATCCTCACAAGAGCCAAGTATGTATCTGTGAAAGAGGTAAAGCCTGATGAAATAGATAAGTCTAATGTAAACTTAATAACGTTGGAAGTGGCAAAGGAGCTAATAACGGATGCCCTAAGGAAGGTAAAGTTCGATATAGTTTATATTGATGCGATAGGCAGGGTGAGAAGAATTGACGGAATGGGTGTTCCTATAATAATTGAACCCAAGGCAGATAAGACCTATCCAATTGTTTCTGCCGCTTCAATAATTGCAAAAGAGTTTCGTGAGAGACACATCAGGGACTTAAAAAAGAAGTACGGCGACTTCGGGTCCGGTTACCCATCAGATCCCAAGACTATCAAGTGGCTGGAACAAAATTACGACAAACCCATCGTTAGGAGGAAGTGGAAGACCTTGAGCAGAATTAGATATAACTCATCTAATGACAGTGTAGGCGGGTCGAACCATGATAATAGTGCTAAAAGAGAGAGAGGGAGGAAGGGAGGTCAAGAATCTCTTAGCTGAAAAAGGAATAAAGTTCTGGGATGTGACGCTTTATGGTAGACCTTTAATAGTTACTCCTCCTGGCACTTATGTTGAAGGTATAGAGAAGTTACCGGGCGTGGAACTAGTCCTAAACCCCAAGGTAAAGTACCCTCTGGCTTCTAGGGAATTCAAGGAAGATGATACCATAGTCGAGATAGGGGGTAAGGCCAAGCTCGGGGGCGGTTACTTCTCCGTTATAGCCGGTCCTTGCTCCGTGGAAAGCGAAGATCAAATAATGAGCGTAGCGGAGTTTGTCAAGAAAGAGGGGGCGAGCGCCCTAAGGGGTGGGGCCTTCAAGCCTAGGACTAACCCCTATTCCTTCCAAGGGTTGGGTAAGGAGGGCTTAAGGCTACTCGCCAAGGCCAGAGAGGCTACTGGTCTACCCATAGTTACCGAAGTCATGGACACTAGGGACGTAAAGGACGTGGCTGAGGTAGCTGACGCTCTACAAGTGGGAGCCAGGAACATGCAGAACTTCCCGTTGCTCAAGGAGTTAGGAAAGGTGAACAAGCCTGTAGTGCTCAAGAGGGGGTTTGGGAATACCGTCGAGGAGTGGTTCCAAGCGGCTGAATATATACTCCTCGGGGGTAATGGCAACGTGATTCTGTGTGAAAGAGGTATAAGGACCTTTGAAAACGCTACCAGGTTTACCTTAGATATAGCAGCTATACCGGTCGCTAAGAGGAAGGTTCACTTACCAGTCATAGGTGATCCATCCCACCCGGCCGGCAAGAGGGACTTGGTGGAGCCCCTAGCCTTAGCCATTGTAGCAGCTGGGGCGGACGGCCTGATAGTAGAGGTCCATCCTGATCCGGATAAAGCGTTGAGCGATGCAGCACAACAGCTAACGTTCGAACAATTTAAAGAAATGATGAGGAAGGTAAGGGCGCTGCTGGACGTTATGGGCAAGAAGCTCTCATGAGCATATTTTTGCCTTAGTCATTCGGAATATGGTGTGGAAGAGCATTGACTCGCGTGGAACTCAAGCCCTCCCTAAAGGCCGCCTTAGCTCCCTTGGCGGGGGTCACCCTTGCTGGTTTAGTGGCGGCTCTACTGCCCTTTTACTTACCGTATAACTACTCTTACACTGCAGAGTTGGCGATAGCAATCCTTATCTTGATATTGACCAAAGGACGTGCTGTTGCGATAGTGTTGCCCTTTTTGGTGGCCTCCTCGTGTTACTTCAATAAGTACTTAGCCTTAACGGCTATCCTCGTGTCGCTGATAGAAGACTTAGTAATAATACGGCTCTTCAAGTCAACAAAGGTTATAATATCCGATAATGAGATAACTGTGAGGAAGGATTACATTATAAAGAGCTCGATAAAGACAATACCGAAGTCATCGATAGCCGAAATAAGCATCACCCAAGGAATTTCCGAAAAGATAATGGGCTTTAGCGATATAATAATTATTCTGAGAAACGGCGACAAGGTTAAGGTGGAAGGTGTTAAGAAGGAAATGGCTGAAAAAGCTCTCGAGCTGATCCGCTCCAAGTAAAATTAAGGCACGGCACCTTCACGCGCACGGGTGCAGTTCGTGAAGTATAGGGATGTCTTGATCGCTGAGATCACACCGGAGATGGAGGGCAAGGAAGTAAGGGTAGCTGGCTGGGTTCACGCAGTTAGAAGCATAGGTAAGCTAGCATTTCTAATACTCAGGGACTTCACCGGCACCATACAAGTCACCTTCAGGGTTCCCAAAGATGCCGACGAGGAGACGAAGGAAAAGCACAAGCGTATGATAAAGCTCGTTAGCTCACTGAGCTTAGAAAGCGTGGTCATGGTGAAGGGAGTTGTAAAGAGGGACCCGAGGGCTCCTAAGGGAGTTGAGCTACTGGGTAAGGAAGTGGTCGTCCTCAACGAGGCTAAGTCACCCTTACCGCTCGACGTGTCTGGCAAAGTTGACGCACACATCGACACTAGGCTTGCCAATAGGCCGATAGACTTGAGAAGGCCCGAGAGCCAAGCGGTCTTGAGGTTAACCTCTCTAGCGACTAAAGCCATAAGGAATTACTTGTATGACTTGAACTTCGTAGAGGTATTTACGCCAAAGATAATTGCTTCTGGGACTGAAGGTGGTGCACAACTAGTACCGGTCTTCTACTTCGGTAAACAAGCGTTCTTGGCCCAGAGCCCACAGCTTTACAAGGAACTGTTGACGTCCAGTTTGGAGTACGTATTTGAAATAGGCCCGGCTTGGAGGCACGAGGAGAGTGACACGCCCTTCCACTTAGCTGAATTCATATCTGTTGACATAGAGATGGCCTTTGCTGATTATAACGATGTAATGAAAGTCTTAGAGAACGTCATAAAGCGGGTAAGTGATACGTTGAGGAGTGAAGGGAGAAGGTGGCTGGAACTGCTGAAGCACGAGCCACCAGAGGTGAACCTACCCATTCCTAGGATAACTTACAAGGAGGCTTGGGAAATACTGAGGAGCGAGGGCTTTGATTTAGAACCCGGTGAGGACTTCGGAACTCCAGAAC
>WAOJ01000022.1 GCA_015521275.1 Desulfurococcales archaeon
ATTTAGTTGTTAAAGACCGTACCTATACGATTCATCCAACTGCTTCCACAGTTCAAAGAGCTCTCCGCTCAAGCGGTACTCCCTCTTGTTCTTTGCTCTTGAGTGCTTCTCAATCAACCCTTGCCTTGCTAACGAGTTCAGCGCCTTTCTAATAGTGGCTTTGCAGCTTTCATCGTTGCTGGGGCACAAGGCTTGGTATATTCTCTCTAATGGGACGTAGCGCCGGCCTCTCAAAGAGTGCTCCTTAGCGAGGAAGAAGGCCACCTTGAGCTGGACCTTACACATGGCTATCTCTGAGCATTAAGGGCTCGAACAATAAAATTAGCTTTCTAGTAATATTAGCTCAGGGAAGCAGTTGAAGACCCTCTCCAAGCTAGCATCAAAGCTTAAGGTGGACGAGGAAACGTTGGAAAGGGAAGCCGCTAAGGCCCTTCTGCTTCACAAGCTAAAGCTCGTCGAAAGTGAAATAGCCTCGATACTCTCCAAGTATAACGCTTCGAGCTATGAGGAGTTGCTGAGAAAGGTTGAGAGCGGAGAGGTTGAGGAGCACCCCGCGTGGGAAGACCTAATAACCCTTGAGAACTTGCTGAACTTCAAGAAGAAGATATTGAAGTTAATAGAGGAACTCGGACTTGATTGAGAGGATCTACCGTTGGTTCCTCGAGGAAGGCTTGGAAGAGTTCAATGACATAATAGATGACCTTGAGCTGATCAAAACGCCTTCTGGGGCGCCAGTAAAGGTAAAGGTGATGATGGTTGATAGTAGCTTCTTGGAAGTCTACTGGAGCGATAGCGGGAAGTACAGCTTACACTACGAGCGAAGACACATAGACGGAACTATCTATAGGCATGACAACGCCCCTCACCACAAGCAAGTCAAGACCTTCCCCAAGCACTACCACAAGGGAAGGGAGGACTTCGTCGTTGAAAGTTACTTGCCCGACGAACCGGTAGAGGCGATAAGGAGCTTCTTGAAGGAGATAAGGGAGATTATCAAGTCTCGCTAAGACCTCTCTAAGCATCAACTACTCTGAAACTTGCTTAAGCTGACCTTCTCCAGCCCCGCAACTTCGAGCAAGTTGTTTTCGCGACAAGCCTGCCCTTGGCAGACCGGGCCCGCTCCTAAACCTGAAGGGATCTCGGGAAGTGAAGTTGTGAGCATTAGTGGCTCTGGAAGTCCGTATCCACTTAATCTCTCAAGAATTGCTCTAAATCCTTCGGGCAAGTACTTGAAGGTCAAGCGGATAACCCCGAAGATCTGCCACTACAAGCCGGTCCTCAAGGACACTAGGGTGCTGGTAGCGGACGTGCTCGACATACTAGCTAACGGTATAACTATCGAGGAGGTTCTCGAGGAATATACGTAGCTCAAGGAAGAGATGGTCAGAGAAGCCTTGGCTACGGGACTCCCCAAGAGAGGAGGGTTATGCAAATTTCTAAATCCCCATCAGAAGCCGTCGTCCCTCTCAACCCTTAGCTAACCCTCTTCAAGAGCGGAGTTTTGAGAGTAGCTTGGAGGCGTCCGAGACCTCTATTTCCACAGGCCTGTCGTCCTTGAAGCTAACCATTAAGTCCCCAAGTCCTTGACATATTCTAAGCTATCGAGCACTTCCAGCCTTATCAATAAGACGTCCAGTTCCTTTTCAACACTCGTAGCGGGACCTCTTCGCTTTAAAGCATGCGACAATCGTCACCAAGCCCTCATCCTCACACCATACACAACAAGTACCTTTTACCCAAGACCTTCTAGGATACTATCGGGGTTCCCCAAAGTCTCAAGGATAATATCTTCTGCAATTTCGTACTTCCTCATCTAGGTCAGTTATCCCAACCCTTGAAAACAGTAGTAAGAAAGGGAAAGGTGAATTGTATTTCTCTTTTAACCTCACTCGACGGTGCTCTTCTCGAACGCCTTCACCGCTAACACTATGAACGCTATATCCAGTATAATCAAGGCAATTATGTCTTGCCACAAGGGGAAGTAGCCCACGTTGGCTAAGGCTTGTCTCATGGCGTCAACCGCATAAGTCATTGGGTCTATCTCGGTAATGTACCAGAACCAGTCCGGCAAGTTCATGAGTGGGAAGAAGGCCCCGCTGGCGAATATCATAGGCATCATGAGCATGTTGGCTATTGCTTGGAAGGCCTCGAAGCTCTTAACCCTCATGGAAGCTATCAAGACTCCCAACGCTGCGAAGCCCAAGGCCGATACGAAGGCTACCGTTATCGCTAACGGCAAGCCACTCACTATTATGTTCTTTGCCAAGGGTAAGCCCAAGATGAACAGTATCAAACCTTGTATGGTCGCTATTACGCTGTCCCCCAAGATCCTCCCCATCAAGCTCTGCCACCTGGGAGCGGGAGCTACCAAGACCTCCTTCAAGAAGCCGAACTGCTTGTCCCATATTACGGAGACTCCGGACATGAAGGCTGTCATGAAGACGCTCATAGCTATTACTCCGGGGAGCATGAAGGTCAAATAGTCCGTTCCCAGTATTTGCTCCATCATCGGGACGTTGAGGCTCGAAGCCCAGCCTATGCCGAAGAACACCAACCACAGCAAGGGCATGAGTATTAACGTTATTACCCTTCCCTTGGCCCTCCAAAACCTCTTCATTTGCCTGTAGAACATTGCTTTGAGGGCTTCCATGGTCTCACCTCATCATCATTCTCCTTATGACGTACTTGGCGAAGTTCTCCGGGCCCTCCTCCCTCAGCTCTCTTCCAGTTAAGGCCAAGAAGACGTCGTCCAGCGTGGGCTTCTTGACGTCTATCTTGAGTATTCCGTAGGGCTTGTAGAACTCTATTATGTCTATTAAGGCTTTGGTAACGTCTTCAACGCTTATCAAGAGCTTGTTACCAGCCTTTTCACACTTATACTTTTCTATGCAAGGGGCCTCCCTCTCAGTTTCCACTATTACGACGTTCTTCCCCACCTTAGCCTTGAGCTCCTCCGGGCTTCCCTCAGCTATGATCTTTCCTTTGTCAATTATCGCTATCCTCTCGCAGAGCTTGTCGGCCTCGTCCATGTAATGAGTAGTGAGGAATATCGTTACCCCCTTCTCTTCGTTTACCTTCCTTATGTAGTCCCAGACCTTTGCTCTTGACTGAGGGTCTAGGCCGGTGGTGGGCTCGTCCAAGAAGAGCACCTCCGGTTCGTGAACCAAGGCCCTGGCTATCTCCAACCTCCTCCTCATTCCCCCGGAGAAGGTTATTACCAAGCGATCCCTGTGTTCCCACAAGTCAACGAAGCTCAAAGCTTCCTTAACCCTCTCCTCTAGCTCCTTCCCCTTCAAGCCGTAGAGCTTCGCGTGGATGTAGAGGTTCTCATAGGCGGTTAAGTAATTGTCCAAGGCAGGGTCTTGGAACACCACGCCTATCCTCTTCCTAACCTCGTTCTTCTGCTTAACCACGTCGTAACCAGCTACTATTGCCTTGCCGGAGGTGGGCTCCAGCAGGGTGGTCAAGATCAATATCGTGGTGGTCTTACCAGCCCCGTTGGGACCCAGGAAGCCGAAGCGCTCCCCCTTCTTCACCTTAAAGGTAACTCCCCTTAGGGCCTCTACCTCCACTTTCCCTTGCTTATAGACCTTCCTCAAGTTCTCTACTTCGACCGCATACATGACCCTTTCCGGTTTCATATCAACACCGGTGTGGATTAAAAACTAACCTAGGAGTCTCTTCATATTAGAGAACTCCTCCACGATCTCTATCCCAGTGCTAGTACCTATTACCGAAGCCCCTGCCTCTATGAAGGCTAGGGCTTGGACGGGCTCCCTTATGCCTCCAGAGGCCTTTACCTCTAAGCCCGGAGCGGATGCCTTGACCAAGTAGACGTCTCTTAGAGAGGTCTTGTGTAGAGTTCCGGTGGCAGTCTTGAGGAAGTCCGCTTTCAGCTCGTATATTATCTTCGCTACCTTGGTCAAGGTCTTGTCATCCAGTACGGGGGCCTCAACTATTACCTTAACTATGTCAAAGCCCACTTCTCTGGCCAAGCCTATTAAAGACCTGACGTACTCCCTGTACTTATCTATGTCGTCCAAGGCCAAGTAGGGTGAAGCGACCAAGTCGACCTCGTCAGCTCCCTTTTCCCAAGCCTCGTTCATCTCGAACTCCACGCTCCTTATAGGAGATACCCCGAAGGGGAAGTTTACTACTGCCACAAGCCTTCCCTTCCAGTACTCCTTGAAGTGCTCCAGCACTTCGGGGAAGCCCACTAAGGACCTAAAGGGGTACTTTGACGATCTCTCGGCGAATTCCTTGGCCTTCTGAGCAGTATCTATGAGTAAGGTTTGGTCTATCCTTGAGGCGAGCTCCTCAACGCCGTAAGCCCTAACCAAGGAGTGTAGGTCCAAAGCTTTTCCCGCGTCAATCCTTGCAAAGGCCCCTCAAAAGCCCTACTTGAGCAAGTAGTACACCATTAAGCCGATGAAGACAGTCATTACAGCCGAGGTTAAGGCTTGGAGTTGGCCCGCTTCGGCCAAGATCGCTCCCGGAGTGCTCTCGACGAGTGCGAAGAGCTTCCCGATGCTAGGTATCGAAGGGTCTTCCAAGCCGAGCATGGAAAAGCCCGCCTCGGCGTAAACGGCTATAGCGGAGGATATTGCCACATATCTCTTCAAGAAGGAGGTAATGTGAGGCAAGCAGTGGTACCTAAAGAGGTGGAAGTTGGAAGCTCCTAGCGCCTCTGAGGCCTTACAGAACTCGCTCTCCCTAAGCTGTTTAACCTTTGATACCAACGACCTAGAAGCGGCAATAGAGGAGAACGTTCCGACTATAAAACCTATTATTAATGGGTTTAACGTCGTTACTAAGGCTAAGAAGACTAGAAAGGAGAACCTTGGGAAGCCGGCAAACAAGCCCAAAATTCCGTCCAATGTCTCGGCTTTCAAGTACATAGACAACAACGATATTGAAACCATTATTGTTAAACTGGTGATAGAGGAAGCGAGAGCGGTCTCCAAGCTGGCCCATGAGCCCTTGAGAGAATAGCATAGCGCGTCTTGGCCTAACGGAGTTGTGCCGAGCAAATGCTTCAAGGATGGGGGCGAGAGCGGGGCATAGGCTTGGGGACAGTTCAAACAGCTGTAAAGGCAGTAAGCAATTACCAACAAAATTGCAAAAGCCATTACCTTCTTCAAGTTCTCATCCCCCAGAACTTCTCTACAAGGGAGGCGATATTCGCCATTATAATTGCTATAAGTCCTATTGCTAAGAAAGAAGTGGTAGCTAAGGTTATGTCGGCATTAACCACAGCGTTATATAATAAATCACCCATTCCGGGAAAGCTTATGAATGGTTCAATGAGTACGCTTCTCTCAGCGAGCATAACAAAGGAATAAAGGCTTAAGGAAATGAATGGTATCATGAGGAACTTTAAAATAGCTAAGTTTCGCCTAACCTTCGGTAGACCGGCAGCTTTCAAGAGCTTTAGGGGCTCCTCCAAGTATCTCTCGGAGTCCTCATACAATCCTATAAGGCCTTGAAGGAGCTTTGGGAACTCCACCAAGAACACTATAATGCCGTAGGCTAAGGCTTTGCTGGGGTCGAAGGAAGGCAAGGGGCTCGGCCACCCCAAAGTCCAAGAGCTCAAGAAGAGCAGCGCTGCGTAGAGGTACTCCGGCACGTAGGCTAACGAGTTGAGAACCTTGTTGCCCTTGAAGTCAGTGACCAAAGCCGTTAAGGCTGAAGCGATAAAAGCTAAGGAGAAGCTCGGGACCAAGACGGAGAAGGAAGTCAAGGCATAAGAGAGGAAGAGCGTTAAGGAAGGCTTTCCGTACATCAAGCTAGGAGGCCCTCCGTGAAGGAGGGAAGCCAAGAAGTCCAATGGGTTCTCGTTTAAATGGAAGGACTTCTTGAGCTCCTCGACTTGGGAAGAGCTCAAGTAGCCCCTAGAGCCCAAGCCCGCAAAGGGATTACCCAGACCTTTAGCTATTATGAAGGTGACGAGGCTCAGTATGACAAATGAAACCAAGACGTTAATAACGTACTTCAAGGTCTGGGCACCTTCTTAGGTGAATCCAAGCCCTCGTAGTACATCTTTAGGTCCAAGACCGGGGTCCCGTTTACGGCGTCCAAACCCGTAACCGTTAAGGAGCACTCTCCAACCTTTAGTACGTACGTCAAGGACAGGCCCAGAGGGCAAGGCCTGGCGGGACTTCTGGTGACGAAGACCCCCACTTCCGGAAACCTGTGATCTTTGTAGGGCCTCACCTTCACTGGCCTATCCCTCGCTAAATGGGCATACCATATTACCCAAACGAAAGAGCCCTCCCTCAAGCCCTCCAAGCCGTCGCAGTATTCCTCTCTAATTTCTATCCTGGCCGGTTTGGACCTAAGCTCCTCGTCCCATTGGAATATCTCTTCCTTCCCCTCAAGCTCCCTATACTCCTCTTCCCTAACCACGAAGCCCACGGGCTCGCACTTCAAGCTCTCACCTTAGCAAGGCCAGCTTGTTGTAGGGCAAAGGTATTCCGCCGTCTATTCCGTGGTAGGTGAAGAACCAGTTCACCTTAACGTTCGGCCTGGTTAGCACGAACTCGTACGGGTAGTATAGCGCTATCCTAGGTAACTTTTCAGCTATTACTACTTGTATTTCCTTAGCAATTTGGTACAGTTCCTTTATGTCCTTTGCATTAAGCAGCTCGTTCACGAGCTTCCAGTACTCTGGGTCCTTCCAAGGGGTACCGAAGGCCTTGAACACCCAGACGAAGGCCATCGGGTTGTTTCCGTCTGAGCCGTGGCCGTTTATTTCCATGTCAAACTTGCCGGACTTAACTATTGCGTCGAGCTGCTTGAAGCTTGGCACTACCTTAATATTAATGCATATTCCCACTTTCTTTAACATTGACTTTATTATCAGTGCCTCTTGCATGTATGACTTACTCGCCACCAGCAACGGGTGCCAAGGTTTTCCGTTAAGCTCTCTACAACCGTCGCCGTTGGTGTCAATTATTCCGAGCTTGTCCAAGATCTCTTTGGCCTTTGCGGGGTTGTACGGGTACTTGGGGACGTTCGGGTTGTAATATTCGCTGTAAGGCGGCACGTAACCCGGGGTCCCGGGTATGGCGGCCTTTAAGCTTCCCACGGCCCTCAGCACTAGTTCCTTCAAGTTCAAGGCGTAGGCTATTGCCTTTCTGAAGCTCGATAAGCTGTACGGGTACTTGTTCAGGTTAAAGCCCAAGAAGAGGACCCAATACATAGGTCCCTTCTGTACCCTCAAGCCCTTGACTTCCCTCTCGGCAAAGGTTATTAGCCTCCAAGCCTTGCCCATGAGCGTTACGCTGTCAACCTCTCCTCTCACTAAGGCGGCGACGGCCGTTTGAGGGTTGAATAGCCCTACTGAGACCACTTTCAACACGTCGTAAACCGGCTTGGGCCCCCAGAACTTGGGGTTCGCCACGAAGGTGTAGCCAATCCTAGGCTTGTACTCCTTTAGCAAGTAAGGGCCACTGCCTATGAAGGACTCTGGGGCAGTGAAGGTGTATGGATTCTTGACGTGTTCCCAGATGTGCTTAGGAATTATGAAGATGCTGCTGGCGTAGTAGTCCAAGAACAACGGGACTGGCCTCTTTAGCTCTATCAGCACTGTAGTGTCGTTCAGTGCCCTAACGTATTTTATTACATCGGTTAAGTCCTTCCACTTCCAGTGGTGCATCATGTAATACTTTATGGTGAAGACGACGTCTTGAGCCGTTAAGGGCTCGCCGTCGCTCCAATAGGCCTTCCTCAAGTAGAAGATCCAAGTTGTGGAGTTCGGGTGTTCCCACTTAACGGCTAACCAAGGTATTATTCCATGAGCGTCCTTCCAAACCAAGGTGTCGAAGACGAAGCTCGTTATTACGAATCCCGGGCCCCTAGGGTAAAAGGTAAATGGGTTGGGATAGCCCCAGTCTCCCAAAGCTATCGTTAAGGTGGAGGCGCTTAAGGAGAACGCTATCGCTAAGAGAGCTAAGAGCCTCCTCATTTTATGCACACCGAAGACGGCTCTGTGCACAATTTAATTTGGCTTGGGTGACGCGTAGCTCACCTTAGCGGATTAACTTTATGAACCCGTTGAGGTCATACGCCTTTATGCCATACTTGGGAGCTACCTTCAATATGTCCTTGTCCTCGCTAACTATGGGAGCCTCAAGCTTCTTCGCCAAAGCTATATAGGAAGCGTCGTAAACGGTTATTCCTTCTGAAACGGCTATACTCATTACCTCCTCGGCCCCAACCTCCTCCAACTTGTGGACCTTTGCATACCTAGATAGCTTTACCGCCAACTCGCAAGACTTGAACGCCATCTCTTTGTCTATTCTGTGGAGCTTCGTACATTCTTTCCAGAAGGCGTTACAAGCCTCATACAAGGTCAAGTCCAAGATGTGGAACTCATGCTTTATCATCACTCTCCTCATCTCGCTCCCCAAAATGATCATCAAAGGCACGTAGACGCTAGTATCTATTACATACAAAGGGTTTCACCTAGCCTTTCGATCCTCATCTATGAGCTTTGCTAGTTCTCGGAGGTCTAACCTTTCGACCAAAGCGCTGGCGACCTCTTCAAGCTCTTTGTCTAGGCTCTCCTCTTCCAAGCGCTCCACCTCCTCTATGAGCTTTTGCCTAACGAATTCAGCTACGTTTATGCCGTGTTCTTCCAGCTTCTCCTTGACCCACTTAGGAACCCTTACGCTAACCACAACGCTCACTTCCAACACCGTATACACTTTGTATACGAGGGATAAAGGTCTTTCCTACAAGATCCAGTAAAAGCTCAAAGGGTCTCCGAAACTACTTTTTCCCTTTCCCCCTCGCTTCATCTGGGGATTGAAGTGAACGACTTCATAGAGTACCTAAAGCAAATTTCGGAGAAGTGGAGGAAGGAGTGGGAGAGGGCCAAGCTTCACGAGGCCGACGTTGACGAGAGCAAGCCCAAGTTCTTCATAACAGCTGCCTTCCCTTACCCCAACAGCCCCGCTCACTTGGGCCACTCTAGGACCTACAGCATAACGGATGCCTATGCGAGATACAAGAGGATGAGCGGTTACAACGTGCTCTTCCCGATGGGCTTCCACTACACGGGGACGCCTGTAATAGCCATGACCGAGAGGCTCAAGCAAGCCTTCGAGTGCTTAAAGAAACTAGGCTTCGAGGATAAGGATTTCGTTGAGAAGGTGTGGCAAGCTAAGGGCTCCAGCACCATAAAGGATGGCATAAGGAGGGTTATGGAAGCTGAGGGAAAGGTGGATGAAGAGTGCGTAGAGCCCTTGGAGCTGCTAGTGCTCTTTGCCAAGGTATTCGAACTGCCGATAGAGGACTTGAGGAAGATAACCGATCCCTTAGCAATGGCCAATTACTTCTCTTCCATAACCGAGGAGAGTATGAAACAAATGGGCTATATGATAGACTGGAGGAGGAAGTTCACTACCGTCGATCCGGACTTCCAGAAGTTCATAACTTGGCAATTCTTGAAACTCAAGGAGTTAGGCTACATAGAGAGGGGCACCCACCCCGTAGCTTGGGATCCGGTATACAACACTCCAGTAAGCCAGCACGACACCAAGGGGGACGTGGAGCCTGAGATAGAGGACTACGACGTAATACTGTTCAAGGTAGGAGACCTCTACTTGCCAGCTGCAACCCTAAGGGCCGAGACCGTATTCGGCGCAACGAACGTCTGGCTCAACCCGGACGTGGAATACGAGATAGTGGAGGTAAACGGGAAGAAGTGGGTATTGAGCCCTAAGGCCGCTTACAAGATAAAGTACCAGAAGGACGACGTGAAGAGCTTGGGTAAGATAAGCGCAAAGGAACTCATAGGCAAGATGGCTCTGAACCCCGCCACCGGGAAGGAAATACCCATACTCCCGGCGAAGTTCGTGGACCCCAACGTCGCTACTGGAGTGGTGATGAGCGTCCCAGCCCATGCGCCCTTCGACTACGTAGCCTTAATGGACTTGAAGCAAGACCCACAGTTCAAGGACCTAGTAGAAAGGATCGAGATAATACCGGTGATTGAGGTCCCCGGTCTGGAGGAGCCGGCAGCAATAAAGGTAGTGAAGGAAATGGGCATAAAGAGCCAAGAAGAGAAGGAGAAGCTCGAACAAGCGACCAAAGAGGTCTACTCCTTGGAGTACCGTAAGGGAAGGATGAGGGAGGACGTAATAGAGAAAATAGCCTATGGGAAGGAGACTAAAGCAGCCTTGAAAGTTCTCCTAGCTAAGAAGCCCGTCCCGGATGCTAGGGAGCTTACTGCTGAATGGCTGAAAGCCTTCGACATGGGAGACGTCTTCTATGAGATAAAGAATGGACCCGTTTACTCTAGGTTCGGAAACGAGGTAGTGGTGAAGGTCCTCAAGGACCAGTGGTTCATAAACTATGGAGATCCGGAGTGGAAGAGGTTGGCTAGGAAGGCTCTGGCCCAAATGAAGATAATTCCGGAGAGGTTTAGGAAGAGCTTCGAGGACACCATAGAGTGGCTCCAGAGGAGGGCCTGTGCTAGGACTAGGGGCTTGGGAACGCCATTACCGTGGGATAAGAGGTGGGTGATCGAGAGCTTGAGCGACTCGACCATATACATGGCCTTCTATACCGTGGACCACATACTTAGAAGCAACAACGTGAAGGCAGAACAGCTGGAGCCGGAGGTCTGGGACTACATACTCCTAGGCAAAGGAGATGCTAAGGCCTTGAGCGAGAAGTACGGAATACCGGAGAACGTGTTGAAGGAGGCTAGGAGGAGCTTCGACTACTGGTATCCGGTCGATTCGAGGCACTCCGGAATGGACCTCATAAGGAACCACCTAACCTTCTTCATCTTCAACCACGCCGCAATATTCCCGGAGGACAAGTGGCCCAGGCAAATAGTGGTCAACGGATTCGTGACGTTAGAAGGCAAAAAGATGAGCAAGAGCTTAGGCAACATAATACCCATAACCATAGCGGTGAAGAAGTACTCTCCGGACGTGGTGAGGCTAACAGTCCTATACTCTGCCGAGATAGGCAGCAACGCGGACGTGAGCACGGAGATAATAGAAAGGGTAATAAATAACTTGAGGAGCGTAAAGGAGTTAGTGGAAATGGTAAAGGGCTTTGACGTGGAGAAGCCGGAGAGCTTGCCGACCTTGGACGCTTGGCTCTTAAGCAGCTTCGTGAGGGACGTGGAAGAAGTGACGAAGGCTATGGATGAGTTGAAGATAAGGGAAGCAACCAACATCTTGTACTTCGTTACCTTGAACAGGATAAGGGAGTACTTGGAAACGCTGAAGGCTTCCGGGAGGGAGTTAGACCAGAGCGCCAAGTGGGTGCTGAGGTACATAGTGGAGAGGTGGGTCAAGATGATGATGCCCTTCACCCCGTTCTTCGCAGAGGAGATGTGGCACTTGCTGGGCAAGGAGACATTCTTGATAAACGAGCCTTGGCCAATAGCGGAGAAGGAGCTGCTAGACCCAATAGCAGAGGCCTCGAAGAGGTTCGTGGAGAGGGTCATAGAGGACATAATGGAGATATTAAAGGTTGCTAAGATAGAGAAGCCGAAGAAGGTGAGGATAGAGGTTGCACCGAAGGAGAGCTACGAGATGCTGAAGATGGCCGTGGAATACATAGAGCAAGGCAAAGGCATGAGGGAGTTCATGAGTGAAGCGGTTAAGACCTTCGGAAAGAGTAAGGCTAAGGAGCTGAGGGAGACCTTCCAGAGAGCCCTAGGCTTGGACGAGGTCACCAGACAAGCCATATTAAAGGGAGGCTTAGACGAGAAGAAGGTATTGGAAGAGTTCAAGAAGTACATTGAAGAAAAGGTCGGGGCCCCTGTGGAGATAAGCGAGTACAGCGGAGGCAAGAAGAAACCCTCAGCTATGAAGGTAGCCATTTACGTGGAGTAACACTCCCTTACCCTAAACAAAACATTAAACCTTAAGGCACAAATAGGCTGAGGGTTCCAAAGTTTTGAGCTTGCTCAATGAAGCTAAGGAAAGGCTCGAAGAGCCTTTAAGTGAGAAAAATTTCCTCGAGAAGAAGCTTGAGGATTCCATCTACGAAGCTTACTTAGCCAAGAAGCTAATGGAAGACGGTCTGATCAGAAATGCCGCTGGAAAGGCATTTCAAGCATGGAAAGATCTAGTTTCTGCTTTGCTTTACTTGAAGAAGGA
>WAOJ01000023.1 GCA_015521275.1 Desulfurococcales archaeon
CAATAGTTCCTCCCTTACCTCGTCTACCGTCTTACCTTCGGGCTCAAATATTATAACCAAGTCTTTCTTGCTCCTAGAGCCAACTTCGTGATAAACGTCAAACACCTTGAGTTCGACCATCTTCCCCTTCCTTTCGGTCTTAATCTGTTGCTCGTACCTAGACTTGGCTCCTTCTTCAACGGCCTTGATCAAGTTTGCCAAGCTAATTGCGTCCGACTCTTCCGTTAAACCGAAGACGTACTTTGAGATTCCGAAGCTCTGAACTATTCTGCCTATCCTCTTTCCCAACTCCTCCGTTGACTTCCTTGGGCCCAAGTAGGGCTCTTGAACCACTATTACCTTCTTGAAGAACGGTTCTAGGTTGGGCTTTCCCTTCAGCTTCTTCATTCCAGCGTACTCGGGCTCGACTATCGCTAAGTAAGCCTCGTCCCCAACTATCTCGACCATAAGGACCTTCTCGGGGTTAGTCAAGTCAACCTTCGCGTTCACCTTGGAAAGGATGACTGAGCCCAGTTCAGCGTTCACTTGCATAGAGGTGAAGGGGTGCTTGCCCCTTCTGACTGTCCTCACAGCAAACCTCTTGCCCTCCAGCTCCTCAGCCAGCTCTTCCGCAGCCCTCTTCAGCTCCTCCATCTCCGCCCTCACGCACTTCTCGGCCTTCATTGCCCTTATCACTTCCGGCATCTTCAAGAGCTTCTCGTAGGCCTCGTCCCAGTCCTTGCACTCCTTGAGGATGACCAACCCTTGGAAGCCCCTCGGAGCCCCTTCTACCTCACAAGGCACTTCCAAGCTGTTCGCGACGTACTTCTCCATCCCTAACTCAGTCTTCGCTATTATTGCGCAAGGCATAGCTCATCCCTTGTGTAAGCGGTTAACTGGAGGGGGCAAGTGGCCTTTCATGTTTATGAAGGCGTTCGGCGTTAAGTCCTCTATTGGCAAGACCACGCCTTTCCCCAATAACCCTCCCAGCTCTATAACGTCTCCGGGTTTAGCGTTGGGAACCGGTAAGAGCCTAACTCCCAAAGGCTTATCGTTCACAATTCCTATTGAGAGCTGGTCAGCGGTCAATGCAGCTAACGTTTCTTCGGAAACCAAAGGTATGGGGACCATGTCCAAGCCGGCTGAGCATATAGCGGTATAGGCTATCAAGCGGTAAAGCTCCACAGTTCCCCTTTGAGCCGCTTCAACCATCCCAGAGTCCTCGCTCAAGGGTATGAACAAGCCGGAGAAGCCGCCGAACTTGGAAACTGCCATTGCCCCTCCCTTCTTCAAAGCATCGACAAGCAAGGCCAAGGCAGTTAAGGTCCCTGGGCTCCCGAAGGAGGGTATTCCCATAGCCTCCACGACCTTTGCTACGCTGTCTCCCATCTTTGGCGTGGGAGCTAGGCTCAAGTCCACAGAGCCCATCTCCACGTTCAGCTTTTCGGCAACCTTCTTGCCGGCAAATTCACCCAAGCGGGCTATCTTGAAGGAGGCCCTCTTTATGGCCTCGTGAAGCTCCCTAAAGCTCTTAGCCTTGGACCTCCTTATTACTGCCTCCACCACCCCGGGCCCAGAAACGGCTACGTTCACCTCCTCCTCTGGCCTGCCCCTCCCGTGGTGGGCCCCGGGCATGAAGGGCACGTCTCCGGGCAAGTTCACGGATACCAAGAACTTAGCGTTTCCCATCGCATTGCTCCTCTTAGCTAGTTCTATCAGCTTCGAACTCACGTATTTTATCGCTTCAACGTTTAGGCCGTCCCAAGTGGAGCCCACGTTCAAGAAGCCGAAGACCCTCTCGGTCTCGCTCAAAGCCCTCGGCAAAGCATCTATCAGCTCCTTGAGGTGCTCGCTCATCTTTACGTCCGCGAAGCCCCCGAAGCCGCCTACCGCGTCAACGTTAGCTCTCTTCGCAGCCTTATCTATCTCCTTCGCTAGTTCTAAGTATTGGTCTTCGTTAAGGCCCAGCTCCTCCAAGGGGGTCAAGGCTATCCTCGCAGTAACTATTGGGACTCCGTGCTCTGCGCTGACCTCATCTATTGCGTTTCGAAGCTCTTTCCCCCTCTCCTCGACCCTTTCCGCAACTTCTTCCGGGCTCAAGCCCCTCACGTCTATGGAGAGCGTTACCGCCCTCACGTCCAAGTTTAGGTAATGGAGCATTTCCGTAACTTCTGCGATCTCTTCTGGTGAGAACCTCAGCAACGTGACCTCCGAGGGATTCGAGGAACCCTTTTGGCAATTAACGCCCTTGCAAAAAGGGTGTCCGGCATTTGTGTTGACCAAATTAATATACTAGTGAGAACCTTCGGGGCTACTACTCAAAATCATCAATTTTGGAATAGCGCCTCCCTTCACATCGTTCGTTCTCCATTACCATCGCTCGCTTCGCTCCAAGCAAAAGGGAGTGATTTTACGTTTCATAACACACTCCCTTGGCTCTCAGCTTGAAGGGCTTATCCAGCTCCCCCACTATTTCCAACTTCGCCTCCGGCAAGAACTTCTTCACCACGTGGACGTGTGTCCAAGCGTGCATGGTTAGCTTTGAGCCCCCCACAACGCCTTCGCCGCAGCCCAAGGCTAGGTAAGGTATTATCATATCGCTCATGTGTCTGTCCAAAGCCATGTTTGTATTCAAGTCCTCCAAGAGCTTCTTTGCGGCCTCTTGGCCCACTATTTCAGCCCTCTTCCCCTTTGCTCCCAAGGAGTCTCCCCCGAGCAAGCTCTTCTCCGTTATGGCCCACAGAACTATCCCGCTCCCCGGACCCAAGTGGGGGTCCCTCTCCGGAGGATACCATTCCAAGTCTATGTCAACCTTATAGCCGTATTTCTCGAGCAACTCCTTTGCGGCTTTAGCTTGTCGTTCCGCTACGTGTTTTGGTAGCTTGACGCAGTGGGATAAGCCCCTTATCTTTATCACTTCCCCCCTCTCCTCCTCGGTCCAATAGCCGAGCCTCCTCGGCGGATCTACCTTGTACTCTACTATTCCCCCTCCCCTGGGGTAGTGACCTCTCCTCCTAAGTATTACCTCCGGCTTGGGGCCGAACCTCTCCAAGAGAGGGTAGAAGACGAACCTCAAGTAATCTATTGGAGGGCTCAAGGGCACGTCTGTACCTCCCCTTACCGTTACCTCGACCCTCTCGGGAGCAAAGAGGGAGGCCGGGGTTATGGCTTGGAGGACCAAGCTTACGCTCCCGGCAGTGCCTATGTCAAAATAGAACTTGCCTCCCTTGAGCCTCTTGGGCTTAAATATTATTTCCCTGGAGCCCACGTACAAGCCCTCTACTTCGGCGTCCGTCATCTCAGCCAAGGCCTTAACCGCGGTTAAGTGTTGTCTCCTCAGCCCCGGGTTCTTCCTCTTCGCCCTTATGTTGTATATTCTCACGGGTTTCAAGGTTACAGCAGAGAGGGCTACAGAGGTCCTAAGTATTTGTCCTCCTCCCTCGCCAAAGGAGCCGTCTATCTCTATCAATTCCAATCCGACCAGTCTTCTGGAGGAAAAACAAAAAGAGTTCGCCTCATCAGAACCATATGTTATCCGCCTCTCTAGCTTCTATTTGGATCCCATCGAGCGAAAGCTCGAGGGAATGTGGGAAATCTAACGGATACTTTAAACGTAATGGTTGGGTTTCATTGAAGAGAATAAAGATAGAGGATGTTGAGCCCTTGCCGGACGAGGTTGAGGCTCTAAATGAGGAACACGAGTATTTACCTCTAGAAGGGGGTTGAGAAGCCCAGTAGGCCCGGACTGTTACCAGAGCATGTGTGAAATTCTATCCACGAGAAGTTCAAGAAAAATTGGGAGAAAGCAAAGGAAATGAAAGTACTTAAATAAACCAACCTATTGGGTAAATGACCCAGAAGCCTTCTAAGTCGTTTTAGGAGGTCCCAATATGTCAAAGCTAAATCAAGTGTCAAGCGAAGCTTCGCTCGTAGCACCGCTCGAAGGCGAAAGGATGAGGGCGGAAACGCTAAAGGACCTTATAATAAGGGAGTTTGAGGGAGAGATTGACTTAGAGATGAGCCTAGAGGAGGCGTTGGAGGAGTTCGAGAAAAACCAAGGAGAGAGTTTGGAAGGAGAGGTATGGAAGGGCTTGAAAGTCATAATAATTGATAGTAATGTGATCTTCAGAATGATAATAAAGGGAAAAAGATTCACCTACCTTCAAAGTACTGGCTGATAACTTCTCAAAGACGCTCTTCATAGTTCCGAATACGCATTACATGAGCTTAAGGAGCACATCGATTATCTCGAGAAGAAGGTCATAAAGAAGATGAAAGGAGGTTCCACAGCCCTTTCAAGGAGGCTCCTTTCCGTATTTCTCTTAGTGAAGGTCTTGCCCGAGTCGCCTATAGCGACAAAATTGAGGAAGCAAGGCGCTTAGCGACTTTTGACGAAAAGGATGCCCCATTCATAGCCCTTCAGCTGAAGCTTAGGGAGCTAGGTATCGTGCTATGCCCAATATGGACGGAAGACAAGGAGTTTTTGAAAGCATCAATAACTAGCAAGAACTTCTTGGCACTGGATACCATTTCGATTAAGGAGCTCTTAGAGGGAAGGGCCTTTATGAAATTGTAGATGACATGAGGAAAAGGATTGTGGGAAAGTGAGAAAGGGAAATGAACTAGGTCAAAGCTTACAAACCGAAAGATGTGCCCTACCCGTACCTATACACTTCGTCCAAGCTTTTCTACAGTTCAAAGAGCTCTCCGCTCAAGCGGTACTCCCTCTTGTTCTTTGCTCTTGAGTGCTTTTCCACCAGGCCTTGCCTTGCCAGCGAGTTCAGCGCCTTTCTAACGGTGGCTTTGCAGCTTTCATCGCCGTTGGGGCACAAGGCTTGGTATATTC
>WAOJ01000024.1 GCA_015521275.1 Desulfurococcales archaeon
TGGTCTTCTCGCCACCCATCACCTTGCCGGTGGCAGCGCACATGAAGGTGGTAGAAGCGTCAACCAGTCCCTTGAATATCGGGTTGTGCATTAGGTTGTAGTAAGCCCAAGCCTTGCTGCTGGCCTCATACTGCTGTACCTCAGTCCTGTGACAAGTAGCACAGTCGGCCGGAGTTACTATCGGGTGTATCTTGAAGCCGAAGTGGTCAATAGTGTCGGGGTGCTTATCTGGGTTGAGGCCGTGGCACTCATAGCAACCGACCACGTGGTTCCTCAGCTGGGGCGGTATCTGGTTTAGCGGAGTGCTGATCTCCCTTTCTAGAGGCGGTAACTGCCAAGCTTGTGCCGGAGTTACGTGAGCCATCTTGCTCCTCAGCCAGTCGGCCACTATGCCGGGAGTTACGCTGACGTGGCAGCTCAGACAAGTCTTGGTCTGCGGGCTGACGTTCTTTAGTTGGGCGACTGCCTCGGCGAGGTTCAGCGTCTTCGAAGCCCTCATTCCGGGAGCCCTCATTCCGAGGGCCTTCATTCCGGGAGCCATTGGCATCGCTAGTAGGGCAGCAGTAAGGAGCAGCGCTAGGAGTGCGCTCCTCCTCATGACTCTCACTCTCGTGTGAGGGGAATGTGAAGGGGTTTAAAGGTTCTTTCTCCGAATCTTGAACCTCATGCTTTAAAGAGATCCTTAGGGGATACGTTTCCAACTGACGTGAACACACTTGCCGCATTCACAGACCCTTATACTTTCCGGAACGAAACTTGGGGCCTCTGAGACAGTTAGAAAGCCCTCGCCCTCAACAACCTGAGTTCCATTACCTAACACCTTACCAACGTACGTTATCTCCATCTTATTGACCACATCGTCCTTCACCAATGACCAGTTGAGGCCTCCTCCTCCTTCAACCAAAACCTTTCTTATTCCTAACTCGTTGAGCCTATAAATCACTCTTTTCATGTTCATCTTACTCTCATCGTCAGCAATAATGACCCTCACGCCTTTAGATGACAAGTGCTTGTACTTCAACTGATTTTGTCTAACGCCCCTCCACGAAGTTATAACAACGCTTAACCAAGGCATCTCTGTAAAGAGCCTTAGGTTGTGAGGAACTCTAAACGATCCATCCACAACTCCCCTCAAGGGTTGCCTCGAACAAGGATACCTCTTGACGAAAAGCCCCGGGTTATCTACTATAGCTGTCCTTGCTCCTACTAAAACTATATCTGCCCAGCACCTCCACTTGTGAAGGAGCCTCAAGTCGTGTTCGCAAGAGAGCTTTGAGTCACCAGTCCTAGTGGCTATCCTCCCGTCCAAACTAGCTGTACTGAATATTACAACCTCCACCTTTTATCCCCAATATTCCAAGAGACCTCGGTGAAGGTATCATTACAGTTTTCTTGGGCGGCTTCAACGGCGCCGGCAAGACGAGCACTTGTGAAGCCTTAGAGAAGATGGGCTTCAAGTGTAAGAAGATGGAAAAGGTATGCTACGACCCTAACGCAAGACCTCTAGAGTTCGAGATATTCTACTATTCAAAGGTACTCGAGCTGCTGGGAGGAGTGGTCGCTGATGAATCGCCACTGACCGTTTACCTCTACGTCTTGGGAACTCCATATCTAGAAGGGATCCTTAATGAATTCGAAATGTCACCATACGTGAAAGATGTAGCGAACGGGATAATGAGGTACATTAAAGAGTTAAAGTCTGCTGGACACAAGTTCGTGTGGCTCACGTGCGATCCAGTAGTGAACTTGAAGAGACTAAACTTCGAAGGGGGTTGTCGCTATAGGCCTTTGCTGGAGCAGAGGTCGCTCTTCATAGGCTACTTAAAGGAGCTCGAGAGGAGGTACGTTAAAAATTGGCTCGAGAGCGGAATAATAGACTTAGTGATAGATACCACTAACAAGTCGCCGAAAGAGGTCGCTAAGGAGGTGGTGGAAGGCCTTGGTCTCGGTAAGGGTAGAGGCTGAAGTGAGGCCCACCGAAGATCCGAAGAAGGTCTTGAGGGCTTTAAAAAAGCTCTTCGACATGGAGTTCGAGTTCGTGGAGAGGGGAGAGGGCTGGGGAGCTTGGGTCGGAAGGTGCGAAAGCCTAAAGTGCTTGGAACCCCTCAAGGCTGCAATAAGGCGAAGGGCGGTAGACAGCACCTTTTACTACTACCTTAAGAAAATTAGTAGAGGAGAACATAATACCCTCATCTTTAGGTTAAACAAACAAGCCGCTTTCGTGGGGGTTCCTTCCTTTGCTGAAGAAGACATAGAGTCGCCTATGGGAGCTATAATCGTCGAGGTGAGCGCCGACGACGTGAGGGAAGTGATAAGGTGGCTAACGGGTAGGGAGCATGAAGAAGGCAAAAAGGGCTTCAAAGGTAAGGAAGGTAAGGCTATGCGATAAGTACGAGCTAGAATACAACCCCTTGATGGATTATATGAGCAAAAGGGGCCCCGGCGTCGCCTTGTTCTTCCCCGCCCCTTACAAGGTAGCTGCCCAGAGCTTGGGTTACCAGCTGCTTTACGCTCTCCTCATAGCCAATGGGATAAGGGTTGAAAGGTTCACGACGGATTCTTGCGGAAGGAGCTTAGAAAGGGGGACACCTTTACATAAGTTTGACTTGATATTGGTATCTGCATCCTTTGAACTGGACTACCCTCATATAGCCTCCTATTTAGAGAAATATAATAAAGGAGTTAAAGTGATCGCTGGCGGCCTATCGGTCACGGCAAACCCTATACCGATATTGGACTCCGTGGACGCCGTAGTGCTAGGGGATGCGGAGCCCTTTGTGCCGAAGCTTAGGGATGCCCTCTTCTCGGGGGACTTGGAAGCGCTCCTCTCGTCCGAAAGCGTAGTCACTAAAGAGAAGTGCGGGAAAAAGGAGGTAGCAGAACTAGGGCCAGCGCTGGCCAAGGAATTCTTACCCTTGAGCGTGGAGCCCCCCTGGGGGAAGGGCTTCCTAGTAGAGGTTACTAGGGGTTGTAAGTGGTTCTGCAAGTTCTGTTTGGAAGGCTGGGTGAACAAGCCCTTTAGAGAGAGGGACTTGGAAACGGTGAAGGAAGTGATAAGGCAAGTCAACAAACCTTTTGAAAAGATTATAACAATTTCGTTGAGCTTGGGAGACTACAGAAAGGTAAAGGAATACTTGGAAGAACTGGTGAGGTTGAAAGAGGAAAAGGGGATAATAGGCTCCATTCCAAGCATAAGGGTTGACACGCTAAACGAGGACATAATAGAACTGGTTTCCATGATAGGTCAAAAGACCTTAACCTTAGCCCCGGAGACGTTAATTCCCGAAAAGGCCTCTTTCCTAGGAAAGGGTTTTTCTCAAGAAATATTGAAGAGTGTAATTGATACCGTTAGAAAGCACAAACTCAAGGTAAAAGCTTACATGATGCTCATACCGAGCGAACGGGAAGAGATGGCTGCAGAGGACGCCGAGAGGCTAAAGGAGGTCGTAGGGAAGGACGCACACGTAAGCGTTAACCCGCTGATCCCAAAGCCTTGGACGCCATTGCAAAGCGCCCCCATACCTAAGGGAGTTCCCTTCAAGCCCTTCCTAGAGAAGTTCAAGTACGTTGACGTCTATCCGGAGAGCTGGGCCAGGCTTCAAGCTGCTATATCCTTGGCTAAAGTCCCGGTATCGAAGTACTTAAACATCAAAAAGCCTGAGGAGACTTTGATTGAACTGAACTCTAAAGGCTTGATAAACTTGAAAGACTTGGAGTCTTGGAGGTTGGACTATGACGAGCCATGGCTGTACAACGAGGTTGGGGACAGAGGACTGATAGCTAAGTTAGGCCTAGAGAGCTATGAAGTGTGGAAATCAATACTCTAAAGCTCCTCCCTTGTCGGCGCTCAAGGCCATCTTCGCGTACCTCCTCAGTATGCCCCTCCTCAGCGGCTTAACCTTGGGCTTCCACTCTTCCCTCCTCCTCTGCAGTTCCTTCTCATCAACCAAGAGGTCTAGCCTCCTGTTCTCTATGTCTATCAATATTTCGTCGCCGTCTTGTACCAAGGCTATGGGGCCTCCGGCCGCTGCCTCTGGGGACACGTGACCTATTGCCGGACCCCTAGTAGCCCCGGAGAACCTTCCATCGGTAACCAAGGCCACCTTGTCGCCCAACCCTAAGGCCATTACTGCAGCTGTAGCCGTTAGCATTTCCCTCATGCCGGGCCCTCCTCTAGGCCCCTCGTACCTTATTACGATGACTGTGCCGGGCTCTATCTCTCCTTTCCTTATCGCCTTAACTGCATCTTCCTCTTGGTCGAACACCTTGGCCTTGCCCTTAAACTTCCACAGCTCCCTCTTAACGGCGGAAGCCTTCACTACGGCTCCGTTAGGAGCCAAGGAGCCCTTGAGTATTGCCAAGCCTCCGAACGGGTGGTAGGGCTTATCTAAGGGTCTTATCACGTTCTCGTCCTTCACTAATGCATCCTTTATGTTTTCCCATACCGTCTTGCCCGTTACCGTTAAGGCGTCCTTGTGGATTAGCCCGGCCTCGGCCAACCTCTTCATGACTGCAGGTATTCCCCCAGCCCTATCTAGGTCAACGACGAAATGCTCTCCAGAAGGGGATATGTTCACTATGTGAGGCACCTTTCTGGATATTTCGTCGAAGACCTCCAAGGGTAAGTCTATGCCCAACTCATATGCCAAAGCTTCCAAGTGAAGGACCGAGTTTGTGGAACCTCCCAAGGCCATGTCAACTGCTATAGCGTTTTCCAAGGCTTTTCTGGTCAATATCTTATCTGGCGTTAAGCCCTCTTCAACCATCTTCACTATTCTCATTCCGGTCCACTTCGCATACCATATCCTCCTAGCCTCCACGGCCGGGACTGTGGAAGCGCCGGGTAGCATCATTCCCATCGCTTCGCTCAGCATGTTCATGGTGTTGGCGGTAAACATTCCAGCGCAGCTTCCGGGACCGGGCAAGGCACTCTCCTCTAGCTTCTTGAGTTCCTCTAACTTGCCCTCCTTCACGAGGACATTCATTCTCTCCATCAAATCCTTGAAGTCTATCCTCTTATGGTCATAAGCCCCGGGCATCATGGGGCCTCCGTTGATCAGGATTACCGGCACTTCGAGCCTAGCGGCTGCTAGTAGGAAGCCCGGCGTTATCTTGTCACAGTTCGTTACCATTACAACCGCGTCCAGTCTGTGGGCTTCAACCATTATCTCAACGGTGTCGGCAATAACTTCCCTAGAGGGCAAGGAATACCTCATCCCTTCATGACCCATAGCTATGCCGTCACAGACGCCTATGGTGCCGAATTCCAAAGGAGTTCCTCCGGCCATCCTAACGCCGGCCTTTACCGCTTTGGCTACCTTGTCCAAGTGGACGTGACCGGGGACTATCTCGTTCCAAGCGTTGGCAACTCCTATCAACGGTCTCTTGAGCTCCTCCTCTATTAGGCCAGAGGCCTTCCACAGGGCCCTATGGGGGGCGAACTCGGGCCTAAGGAATATGTCGCTCCTCTTCATCTGCCAGACCGATGGGTAACATCGTCCAAGGGTTTATACATGTTTATACAGCATATGGTAGCCGATGACCGCTGTGCGCCCCGACCGAGTGGTGAGGAATTGCACGCATGGGGAGGCCTTAAAATTGGCGTGTTGAAAGCACACCGGGAGAGGTATGAAAAGAACACTGGCATGGATAGCCGTCTTCATTGTTGCGCTCTTCTTCGCATCCCAGTTGGATAAAGTTTTGGTATACAGCGAAACGGCCATGCTCCCGCCGCAAGCGGAGTCGTACAAAGCGAAACTAATAATAGACAAGTACTTTAAAGAGGCTAAGAACAATACCCTACTTTTCGTAATACTCAAGGGAAACGCCACAGACCCCGTCTACGAGAAATGGTACTTCGAACTGAAGAATAACACTAACGTTAAGCTCCTGAGCTTCTATGACATATGGAATAACGTTACTAAGAACTTAAAGAAATTGTACGATGCTGCTAAGAACTTCAAGGGTATGTACAAAGGAATAGATAACGGGTTAGCAAGCTATTGGGCGGCAGTGGACGTCCTCCACTACATAATGGTCATGAATGGAATATACAGCATGAACAAAACCGACGCGATGAACACCCTCCAAGCTCTGTTGGTCGGAACCCCCTTGGAAAAGATGATGGATGTAGCTAAGCTCCTCTACGATGAAGTGAAGAAGAGTAACGTTGATCCTACGTCAATAGATGAGGCCTTCACACTAAGGGTTGCATACTTAAAATTATATAGCTCTTTGAACAATGAATACGCAAAGGAGTACTTGAAGTGTTTGTACAAAGCTTTGGAACCGAAGGTTAAAGGACTTCAGCTCTGGCCCCAGTATCCAATGGACTACGAAGGTCTAAGGAACGCTTTGAAGAAGTACATCAAGAGGGCGGAGCCCGAGGCAGTGAAGTGCTTCGCCGAATGGTTCTCAAACAAGATAAACTTGAAGGAGGCCAAGAGCATAGTTCTCGACGCCTATTACGGAAAGAAGCCCAACCTAAGGAACATTGCCTTGAGAATAATATTAAGAAAGTCCGGTAACGTCATCTTTTCGACCTTCTTGTCAAGAAAGTGGACTGCTATAGGAATAAGGGCATCTACGAACGATTACAAAACTGCTATAAAATTAAAGGAGAAGGCAATGGAATACGGAAAGGGTATACTGAAGAAGGTCTATGTGTTGGGTCCCTCAGTGATTTCAAAGGAGATACAGGAGGCTGACGTCAGGGATGCCGAAAGGGTCCAAGAGCTGAGCCACGTGTTGGTCTTGGCAGTTCTCTTCGGTTTGACGAGGTCGGTGGTAGCAACAATAATACCGTTCATAGTCGTAGGTATTGGAATAGTGACCGGAATGGCCCTAGCGTTCTTCATAGGCCACATAACCCCCATTTACCACATAGCTAAGACGTTGATGATGACTACTGGATTGGGACTAGGAATGGACTACAGCATATTCATACTCTCCAGGTTTAAGGAAGAAGCTCACAAGGGTTTGGGTCCCAAGGAAGCCGCAAAGATAGCGGCGAAGAGGGCAGGTCACGCAGTAGGTATATCAGCCGTGGCGGCCTCTCTTGGATTCTTGTCCCTAGCGCTGTCGGGAACCTTGATGTTGAATAGCATGGGCATAACCATACCTCTGACGGTTTTGGCGACTGCAGCAGCAGCAATAACGATGTTGCCTGAGATCTTGGGCATAATAGGCGAGAAGAGGTGGTTCTGGTGGCCCGGAGGGCTCAAGGTTAAGGAAGAGGGCCGTTCGGAAGTCAAAGCTCCAAGGCTAGGGCTAATACTGTTAATATTTGCAGCAACTATTGCAATCACTATCCCCAGCCTCTACTTTTACATAACCTACACCGGCAGTAGCGATACGAGGCTGTTCATACCGAGGGGAACGGAAATCTACGAAGCTTTGGTACTGTACCCCAAGTACTTCCCAGCCGGGGCGTGGGGACCGCTGTACGTTGTAGGTAGCAATAACATGAACTTGATAAGCCAAGTAGAAAACAAGATAAAGACGATCCCACACGTAGCAGCAGTAATAGGCCCTAAGGAGAACAAAGAGTTGATCTCAGACGACCACTCGCTAATAATCGTAATACTCAATGTTCAGCCCTTCAGCTCGGAGGCTATGAAGGTAGTTAAGGAGATAAGGGAAGTAAAGCCCAAAGGATGGCTAGTAGGTGGTATGCCAGCAGAACTGTTGGACACGAAGGTGCTCGTAACGGAGGCCTTCTGGAGTAGAGTAGCACCGTTTGCTATACTCGCCACAATGGTGGTCTTGTTCTTGGCTGTTAGGAGGATAATACCAGTCATAAGCGCTGCTTACGGCTTAACGGCCGCCATATCTTGGGCTGTAGTAATATCTCACTTGCTCTCGACGTCGCTCTTCGGAGAGCCACTATACTGGATAACGCCGCTAATAGCATTCGTGGCCACGTTAGGAATTGGTACAGACTACAACGTGTTCTACATAAGCAGAGTTATAGAAGAAGTGGAAAAGGGAAGTAAGGAACCCTTCTGGGCACCGCTCAAGAGCGTAGCTACCGTTATACTTGGCTTGGCGAGCATAATGGCATCAGCTTACTTCGGTATGCTCATAGCCTCAGCAATAGGCCTAAAGCAAATGGGACTGGCATTAGGCTTCTCGGCGCTCTTCGCAGCGTTGAATGCAGTGTTCTTGAACCCCGTGGTCATGACCACGCTATCGCTCCTCAAAAGGAAGCGTTAAACTTTTATAGAAGCGATATGAAGGCCACACGGTGATACTCAATGGCAGAGATAAGGGAGATCAAGGAAATACCGAAGGTCAGTGAGGCCAGAGTGGGCTTCCACACTCACATCAGAGGCTTGGGCTTAGACGAGAAAGGAAGAGCAATAAAGGTCGCCGACGGCTTAGTCGGACAAGAAGAGGCTAGGGAGGCCCTAGGAGTAGTTGCGCAAATGGTTAGAGAAGGAAAGATGGCCGGCAGAGGAGTGCTCATAGTAGGCCCGCCGGGAACGGGCAAGACCGCCCTAGCCATTGGCCTGGCCAAAGAGCTCGGCGAAGATACCCCGTTCGTCGCCTTGGGCGGAGCGGAAATAATGGGTTCGCCGAGGAAGGGTGAGCTGTTAATGCAAGCCATGAGGAGGGCCATAGGCGTTAGGGTGAAGGAGAAGAGGACCGTATACGAGGGCGTTGTAAGGGATTTGAAGTTCAGAGTGGCTAGACACCCGCTAAACCCCTACGTTAAGATACCCAGGGAGGCCAGGCTCACCCTAGAGACTGAGGACGACAGCGTGACCCTAACGGTTGACGAGGACATAGCCCTACAACTTCGACAACTGGGAGTGAAGAGGGGAGACATCATAGCCATAGACGCCGACACCGGAAGGGTTTACAAGCTGGGAAGGGCCAGGGAGGAGAAGAAGGAGGAGGGCGGAATTAGGCTAATAAGGGAGGTGAACATACCCAAAGGGCCAGTAAGGAAAGAGAAAGAAGTTGTATATACCGTAAGCTTGCACGACTTAGACACTTACTTTGCCGCACAGCAAGCCCCGCTGAGCTTACTGGCTGGCCTAGGACCGGAGAGCGTCACCGATGAGGTTAGGAAGCAAGTGGACAAGATGGTTGCGGAGTGGATAAAGAGCGGTAGGGCCGAACTGGTGCCCGGAGTGCTCTTCATAGACGACGCCCACTTGCTGGACCTAGAGG
>WAOJ01000025.1 GCA_015521275.1 Desulfurococcales archaeon
AACTACGACGACATCTTCATGGTAGGCGAGCACTCAATGCCTTCAGCAGGCTTACCGACTGCTGGAATACCAGTTCACTTCGCAGCAGACTTCGCAGTAGAACAAATAATGAACGAGTTAACAGGCGGCTATCCAGTAATGGGCTATGTTGAGACCATGACTTGTGTCGGCTACTTCGGAACTAAGGGCTTCGCTGGGACTTGCGAGCTACCGTTCAACGAGAAGTTGAACAAGAGGAGGCTCGTCTGTTACACTGTCTCAACGTCCCCCATAATAAGGTTGATGAAGGAAGCATTTTACAAGGCCTGGGTAGCTTCTCTAAAGTGAGGAGGTGATAGAAATGGTAAAGATGAATGAAATGGAGATAAATGAAGAAGGAATTAAGGCACTGGAGACTTTAGTAAAGGTAGCTGTGAAGCTGAAGGAGAGCGGAATGCTAGACATGCTCTACTTCTTAGCGGAGAAGAGCGGGGAAATACTAAGTATAATAAGCAACGACGTGGGCCTGGCTAGAGCTGGTGCCTTAGGCCACGCCGGCATCGCTGCCTTAGAGAAGCTAGAACCCGACGAGGTGTTGAGCATCAAGAGCAACTTGGAAGAGCTGACCACTTGTGCGTTTAAGAGCTTGGCTGAAATGAAGATAGAGGAGTTGAAGCCAGTGGGCCTAATGGGTCTACTCAAAGCACCGAAGGACGAGGACATGCAATACGGCTTAGCGATGCTCATGGCACTAGGGAAGGCTATGGGCAGGTGCTTGAAGAGTAAACAGTCCTAAGGCTTTTGTGAGACATTCCACAAGACGTTGAACTCTCTCAAAGCCTCGTAAGCTCCATCTTTGTAAACCCTAGCTAAACAAGGCTTAGTGGAAGTCAAAGGACACTCCGTAATTATCGCTTTTTTACCATCAATTATGAAATAGCTGGAAGGTATCTCTTCCAGAACTCTGACCTCCGCGTTGTTGAGCTGTTTTCCTCTCCTAACATAGAAGGAAGTGACTATAGATGTGAGTGCGGACGTCTTGAGCACCCACGGGAGCTGGGTATAGATCCACCCTTGAGGATTCAAGAAGTACGTTAAGCCCAATAAGCTTACCAAGCCTACCAATGTCAAACCGGAGAGAACTCCTAAGGATGCGTAAACCAAATCCGGGGCCACCTTGGGTTGAACCGTTAGCGCATAAGCCGCGAATGGAATCCTCGTAAGTAGCCTGAAGGTCAAAGTCTTAAGGTAACACTTGGTGCTCATACGGCCAAGACCTCTAAGGCCTCGACAATCTGAAGAGTTGAGTAAAACCTTCAGCCTTACTCCTCTCAAGTCCATCATTCTTAAAGCCTTTATTATGTCTTTATCAATATGGTTTGAGGCTATAAGGGCTTCAGACTCAGCCATTAGGGATAGTTCCTCCACGACCTCTTTAGGTATGACGTACACGAGTTCGTGGAGCTTCTTGGCCTCTGGCTTGAATTCGATTGGATGTTCTTTAGGGACTTCCTTGATGAGTATGTTCCTTCGCTTAATCTCTAGGGGCATGGGCTTAGGTCTAGGGGTGGGTATCTTTACGTTTACCGTAAACCCTAGATCTATTAAGTACTTAACGACCTCTTTCCTGTTCTCCGGCCTTATCTCATTCTCTATTATGAGCTTCGCGGTCTCTCTATCGCCGGCCTTCAGAGCCCTTATAGCGTTCTCAAGGGCCCTCCGTTCCCTATCACTGAGCTTGTTATAGACATCACTTATGACGGACCCCTCACCCTCTCCCGGAACGAGGGTATAAAGAGTAAGGGGTCTAGGGCCTTCCTATTTTTGGAAAAACTATTATCACTACCGGTCCTCCGACCTTCTTCACAATTACCTCGTACTCTTCTTCTGCATCCTCCGGGATCTTGAAGATCTTAACATATTCCTTAATTTCGTATTCGCCGATGGTTATGGGCTCCCTCAAGTTCATCTTTACCTTTAGGACCCTCTTGTAAACGCCGACCGTTAAGCTTCTTTCATCACCTAAGGGCATGTCAAGCATTAGCTCGTAGCGATCGGGGAGCTCCAAGAGGGTGCTTAAGGGTTCCATCTTGCCGTTTGGGGATATCATATGAACCACCCCCCTCACGTGTACATTACCATTGTTCCCTTCTCCGGCTTGGCCACTTCCCTAGCTTGTGAGGCTATGCTTTGCAATTTAGCCTTAATCTTTTCGGAGTCCTCTATTAGCTTCCTCGTATCTACGCCGAGAGAATAGATTTGGTTTAGGGCCTCTAGGACCTTGGCCGTCGCCCCTGGGTCTGGGAACTCCGGGAAAGCGTCGGCGAGTAATGCTAGGCTGGGGAAGTCCCTCTGCTTGGTAGTCTTGAGAACGACTGCTGTAGGACCGTAAAGGATGCCGTCCCTCAGAGGCTTGCCCACTTCCTTGAGTTTGTCCATTTCCTCTATTAGCTTCCTCGTATCTACGCCGAGAGAATAGATTTGGTTTAGGGCCTCTAGGACCTTGGCTGTCGCCCCTGGGTCTGGGAACTACGGGAAAGCGTCGGCGAGTAATGCTAAGCTGGGGAAGTCCCTTTGCTTGGTAGTCTTGAGCACGACTGCAGTGGGTCCGTAAAGGATGCCGTCCCTTAGAGGTTTGCCCACTTCCTTGAGTTTGTCCATTTCTTCTATTAACTCTGGATCGTTGACTATCCACCTCACTTCGGGCTCTATATTTATCCTGTTGAAGTTGGCCAAACCAGTTATGGAGATTATCCTCTTGCTCCCCCTCCTCTCAGCGTAATCAACAATAGTGCTGGCTATAGGGTAGATCAAGTGGGGAGGTATTGGGACCTCGGGGACTATCACTATCCAAGGGTGCTTATAGTAAATCCCTATGGGGAATTGGGCGATTCCGTTCTTTATTGGCGATACAGTCAGCTCGGAAGGTATGTCCATGCCCCCTATCATTTCCATCTTAAGCTCGTCTACTATGTATTTGGTCCCTATGAGGCCCACTAGGCCTACGTCGACAAAGCCTATCAGCACGTTGGCGCCGGGCTTGGGTCTCTTAACTTCCCACACGTCCACGGTTATCATGACTTTGGCACCTCGGGACGCGAAATCGTCATCACAAAAATCAGGCGGATCGAGGTACCTCATCGGAAAAGGGCCTTCACATCTCCTCTACAGTGTAGCTGTAAGCTCCGGGCTTCACGAGCTTGTCGAACCTCTCAGCTGGCACGTATATTTGAACCCTCCTGTTCTTAGCATAGAGCTTCAAGATGCCCTTGGTCTCCAAGTCCCTTAATATTCTCTTAGCGAGGCTCATGTTTATGCCCATCTTGTCGGCCAACATGTTAGGGGTCACGAACTTCATATGCCTAACGACCTTTTCCGCATTCTTGACGACGTCCTCCTCGGCGACGACCCTTAAAGTAACGCCCCTCTTCTCCTTCCTCTCCTCTATCATCCTCTGCCTCAGTTCCTTCAGCATTTGCCTCATTTGCCTCTTCTCAATAGCACTGAGAGGCTTGTTTACCCTCCCCATCTCGTATCCCATACTGCTCCCGGAGGAGGGTTATTAACGCGATTGAGCAGAAAACTTATAAGGGGGAAGTGATCCCAGTATCACGGAGTCCCGCCGTAGCTCAGCGGAAGAGCGCCCGGCTGTAGGGCTGGGAAGCCCGCCCCCAGACCGGGCACGGAAGCCCGGAATGATAGGGGGTTGGCACAGAAACCGGGTGGTCCGGGGTTCGAATCCCCGCGGCGGGACCATTCCCCCGGCCACCCACTAAACCTCTCCTCCTACTATAATTCTGGGGAAGACCCTTGGAGCTGGAAGTGGTCGAGGTCTACGAGGTCCTAGGGGTAAAGCGTTATGTAGTTCAGATAAAGGGTACTAACATAAAGGTAAACGTCTCTGCCTCTAATTCCAAAGAAGCCGTTGAGAAAGCCAAGAAGCTCCTCTTCGGTTAGTGCTTTTGGAAGGGACTCAAGACCGCATACAAGACCGGCAACACTTCTAACTTACCCACTATCATTGCAACAGCCAACAAGAGTCTAACGTCGATGGGCGCGACTGCCGTTAAGCCCGAACTCAAGCCGGTACCGCTCATGGCGGAGGCAACTTCAAACAAGATATCTATGCTCGGTACTTTTATTCTGTGTAGACTCATCAATTCTGTTATTATCATTGATATTATCAATAACGTGAATATGTAAGCACTGACGACAGTGAGCATGGTTATCAAGTCGTTGGGATCCACTTCCTTTTCCATGACCTTTATGCTGCTTATGTATCCCCTGGGCTTCCCCATCCTCCTCACTTGACTCAGTATCAGTTTTCCTATCATGTAGGCTCTGAAAAGCTTTATGCCACCTCCCGTGGAGAAGGCGGAAGCACCTATTATCATGGCGAAGGTCAATATGTACTTCACCGACTCGCTAAACTTGCTCACATCTTGGATCTGGAAGCCGGACGTGGTGACTGCTGAAGCTGAATGGAAGAGTGCGCTCCAGATGGCTTGAGGAGTGAAGCTCTTCCAGACTAAGAGTATCAAGAGTGTGTAAAACAATATGGAGCCTACTAGCATCCGGAGTTCCGGGTGGGAGAAGGCCCTCCTAACCCTCCCATATCTCAGGTTTAAGTATACGGAGAAGTTCAAGGCTCCCAAGACACAAGTGAGCATTACTAGTCCTTGCTGGAGGGGAGTTAAGTCAGCTGTTCCCCCAGCGGTGGGAGCGAAGCCTCCGGTAGCTAAGGCGGCGAAGGTGTATACCAAGGAGTCGTACAAGCTCATGCCGCTCAAATACATGTATATTACTGGAATAACTGTCAGCACTATGTAAATTATTATTAGGTCTATTAGCGTCTTATACATGCTAGGCCTAACCCTCTCCCCTTTCCCTAACGCGGAAACTAGACCGGTGGGGGAGACGTGGTAAACTATTGCCAATATTAGGGTTAGGAAGAGGGCTCCTACTTCGCCGGCCCACTGGCTAGCTGCCCTAATTGCGTTGACGAACGGTGTCTGAGCGGAGGGGTTCAATATAGTAAAGCCCGTTCCCGTAAGACCGCTCACCATTTCGAAATAGGAGTTGGCTATATCTACATGACTAAAGTACGAGAACGGGAGAGCTACTAAGAAAGGCGATAAGAACCAGAATATGACCAACGCTTTTATTATTATTGATGGTTTAACAATATTTATGGTCATCTTTGAAATTTTAATTGCTATTGTAGAGTATATTAAGGCTACTATTAGAGCTATGATCATATCTGTATCGAAATAGGGGTATGTCAGCGTTGAAAGGATTGCCAAATAAAACGTAAGCGAGGCCACCACGGTTGATATCAAAATGCCCCAGAGCAAGGAGGGCCAACGGCCCTTACGTCGTACGTCGTACTCTCTGGATGTAGGCTGCCGCATTAAGCAGTACCGCCGGGAGGGCCTTCTTGGGTACATAAAAGTATCTCGGCGTTATGTTCTTAAGTAGAGAATCTCCTTGTATCATAACCTTTACCTCGTAAATCTCGTCGTCCTTTATGGTATCCAGTATCTTTTCGGGATTCTCGATCAAGTCCAACGGCTTGAAGTACCTAACGCTGTATTCGTCCTTGGGCGA
>WAOJ01000026.1 GCA_015521275.1 Desulfurococcales archaeon
TTCTTAGAGTACGCTCCGTACAAGAGCGATCCGTACTTCGTAATGGTGACGTTGGCTAACCTAAAGAGCCTCCAGTTTCATGAAGCTAAGAGCATGTTTAAGCTAAAGATATGGAATATAATGAGTAATAAGACAGTGAGCTACAACGTGAACGGCCTCTACAACTACGTGGGCGTGGGCGACTTTAGTGGTAAGGGCTACGTGGGCGACGTACTCTTCTTGGTGAGGGCTAGGAAGGGAGTGGAGATAGCGTATTATGACCCGAACGGGAACAGTCAAATCATAAACGTAGGCAACCTACAGCCTAACGTAGCGTTGCTCCAAGGGCTGGAGCTGAGCCCAGTGAAGAGGCTCATCTTCGGTTTGGGCAACTACACTAACAATACCATAGTCGTGAAGAGCAATGCCGGAACGTTCAAGTTTAAGATAGAGAACGTACCTCAGAAGGTCTCCTCGCTGTACGTCTTGGCTACCTTGGACGGGAACGAGCTGTGCTATACCAGTTTGATCAACCCAGCCACTGGAGGCTTGTTGAGGACTCAGACCTTGTTGGCCGGCAAGGTTTACTTGGCTGCTGGTTGCAGCAGACGCTGAAACTTTTTTGGTATTCCTAAAGCTCATCGTGGTCCTCCCCTATGAGGCTGGACCCGCTGCCCCCGTCGGAAGAGGTACTCAAGCTCCTACACCCGATAGTGAGGGAGTGGTTCGAAGGCAAGTACGGCAAGCTCTCACCGCCCCAGAGGGGTGCAATAAAGCTCATCAAGGAGGGGAGACACGTCCTCATCTCCTCTCCTACCGGCACTGGGAAGACCCTTGCCGCGTTCTTGGGGATAATAGACGAGTTATTGAGGAAGGCTATAGACGGTATCCTCGAGGACAAGGTCTACGCAGTTTACATATCACCGTTGAGGGCCTTAGGAAACGACATGAGGAGGAATTTGCTCGAGCCCTTGAAGGAGATTTACCAATTGGTCCCGGAGGGAACACAAGAGATAAGAGTAGCCATAAGGACCAGCGACACCCCTCCGAGCGAGAAGCAGAAACAACTCCGAAAGCCCCCTCACATACTCATCACTACTCCGGAGAGCTTCGCCCTAGCCCTAGCTTCCCCAAAGTTTAGGGAGAAGCTATCAGAGGTGAGGTGGGTTATTGTTGACGAGATTCACGAGATAGCCTCTAGCAAGAGGGGAACACACTTAGTCTTGAGCATGGAGAGGTTGGCCGAGCTCGTGGAATACCAAAGGATAGGCCTGAGCGCAACCATACATCCTTTGGAAACGGTGGCCTCGTTCTTGGGAGGTAAGGGAAGAGAGGTATGGATAGTCGACGCCAGATTCTCGAAGCCTATTGACATAAAGGTGATTAGCCCAGTCAAGGACATCGTCAATGCCAGCGCGGAGGAACTAAATGAAGCCATATATAAGAAGATGGTCGAACTCATAAAGCAACACAGAGCCGTGCTGATATTTACTAACACTAGGCACAGCACAGAGAAGGTCGCCTTCAAGCTCAAGCAGTACTTGGAAAAGGAAGGTTTGGCCGACAAGGTGGCCGCTCACCACTCATCCTTATCTAGGGAGGTGAGGCTGGAGGTTGAAGAGAAGCTCAAGAAAGGCGAATTGAAGGTAGTGGTCACCTCGACCTCGTTGGAGATGGGAATAGACATAGGCCATGTAGATTTGGTAATATTGCTTTCTAGCCCCAAGAGCGTGAGTAGACTGTTACAGAGGGTCGGGAGGGCTGGCCATAGGATAGATGCAGTTTCCAAGGGCAGGATAATAGTGGTTGATAGAGACGACTTGCTGGAAAACGCCGTCTTGGCCAAGTTAGCCATGGAGAAAAAGATAGATAGAGTTAGAATACCCAAGAACGCCCTGGACGTCTTGGCACAACACATAATAGCCTTAACTTTGGAAATGGGAGAGATAGAACTAAAGAAGGCTTACGAGATAACAAAGAGGGCCTATCCCTACTGGGACTTGAGCTGGGAGGACTTCATGTCCGTGGTCAAGTACTTGGCTGGGGAATACGGGCTTGAGGAAGAGAAGGTCTTCCCGAAGATATACTGGGACAAGGAGAGGAACGTGTTGAAGAGGAAGAAAACCAGCAGGATGATATACTTAATGAACGCGGGCACCATACCCGACGAGAGCAAGGTTAGGGTGTACGACGCCAAGAGCGGGAAGCCCTTGGGCAACGTGGAGGAGCTGTTCGCCCAGAACTTGGTCCCGGGAGACGTCTTCGTGCTGTCTGGAAAGACGTACCGCTTCCTCTATTCTAAAGGAATGAGCATTTACGTGGAGCCAGCTCCAAGCGAGAGGCCCACCGTTCCGGCTTGGTTCAGCGAGATGCTGCCTTTGGCCTATGACTCCGCTAGAGAAGTCGCCAAGTTCAGGGAGAAACTTCCCAGTTACGACGTGAAGAGGTTAGCGAAGGAATACAACTTGGAGGAGCACGCAGCTAGGTCCCTCATAGAGTACGCCAAGGAGCAAGAACAGTACATAGGCATCGTTCCGGGGGACAGCGTTTACCTAATAGAAATATGGGACGAGCCGGAGAGGAGAAACTTCATATTCCATTACCTAATAGGTAGGAGGGGCATAGATGCCCTCTCTAGGGCTTATGCCTACGCTCTGGGCAAGAGGTTGGGTACAAACGTAAGCGTGACCGTTACGGACTACGGCTTCATGCTCACGGTCCCGGGCCACCCTGAAATAGACATAATGGAAGTGGTCAAGGAGGTTGACAGTACCAAGGTTAGGAAGTATGTGGAAGAGGCGGTTAAGAGGACAGAACTCTTCAAGAGGAGGTTTAGGCATTGTGCTCAGAGGAGCTTCATGATATTGAAGAGGTACAAGGGTTACGAAAAGAGTCCAGAAAGGATGCAGATCTCTGCCCAACACCTAATAGAAGTTGTTGAGAACTTGGAGAACTTCCCGGTATACAAGGAGACTCTAAGGGAAATATTGGAAGATTACATGAATATTGAAGCGGCTGTAGAAACGGTGAAGAGGATAGAGAGCGGGGAGGTTGAGGTAAAAGTAGTGGGACCGTTGGACGTGCCTAGCCCCTTCGCTCACGTAATAGTTGCAAACGCATTCAGCGACGTCGTGCTGATGGAAGATAAGAGGAAGCTGTTACAAAGGCTAAGAGAAATGGTCCTCAACAAGATCTCTCAGAGACTTAACTCTCCCGTCGGAGGGAGTTGGGGCCTTGAAGGTGAAGCTGAGGGACCCGCCGGGCTACTTCAGACACTTACACGTTCCCACGGCAGAAGAGATAGTGAACAAGGTTCTGAGGAGGTACCCGGAGCTGAGGCCCAAGAGCAAGAGGCCTAGGGACATAACAAATTTGGAGATAAACAGGGTTAACTTGGTTTACCAGATAATAATAGACAAGATGTCGTTCTTGGACAAACTCCCTCCGCCGGAGGCGATGCATCCGTTCTACTTGGAACTGGCCTCGTTAACCGTCCCTTACAAGAAGTACTGGGCGAGTGCTAAGGGTTTAATGAGGTTAAGGCAAAAAATGAAGGAAATGTGGGAAGATTATAGAGCTATGGTCAGGAGTGCGGTAAGCTTGGAGGAAGCCGCCAGGTTTAGGAGGGAAGCCGTAGGGAGGGCTTTGAGCATGGTTAGGAGGTCCTCTGGGGCCTTCAAGACTATAAGGGACTTCAAGTACGCAGTAGCTCAATTGCCTTCCATAGACTTCGACCAGCCTAGGCTCGTGGTAGCTGGAATGCCCTCCTCGGGTAAGTCGAGCTTCGTGAAGAGGGTTTCTACCGCAGAGGTGGAAGTGGCCTCCTACCCGTTTACTACGAAGCAAGTCCACGTTGGACATGTGGATTTAAAGAGGTACAAGCTTCAAGTAGTTGATACTCCCGGAATATTAGACAGGCCTTGGGAGGAGCTGAACGAAATAGAGAGAAAAGCGGCCGTCGCCATTAGGTATTTGCCGAACGCTCTCCTCTTCTTGTACGACGTGAGCGACGAGGGCTATGGAATAGAGGAGCAAAACGCCGTATTGGAGAACGTGCTAAGGATAGTGCCTAAGGAGAAGGTAGTGATAGCTTTGAACAAGATGGACATAGCCAATGAAAAGAAGGTGAAGATGGCGGAGGAGAGAGCAAAGGAACTCGGCTTACCAGTGTTCAAGGTTTCGATGAAGACCGGGGAGGGCTTGGACGAACTGATGGAGTTCTTGGTCAAGAAGGCTTTGGAAGACTTCGCGAAGGAAAAAGGCGTTTAACCGAATAGAGCGCCCAGGCCGGCGCTGAGGTCCTCCTCGGAGACCTCCTTCTTCTCTTCCTCTTCCTCCTCTGCCTTCTCTTCCTTCTTCTCCTCCGCTGCCGGGGCTGCTGGAGCAGCGGCCGGGGCAGCTGCTACCGGGAAGGCAGCGCTCTTTATGGCCTCCTCTATGTTCACCTCCTTTAGCGCGGCCACGAGGGCCTTTACCCTAACCTCGTCCACGTCAACGCCAGCAGCTTCTAGTACCTTCTTCACAGCATCCTCAGTTATCTCCTTACCGGCTGCGTGAAGCAACAGCGCCGCGTAGATGTACTCCATACTCTTGCCACCGGGAGCGTGGCACGTCGCTAGCTTTTAAGGGTTACTTAAAACCCCAAGAGCTTCGATACCTCAATCTTCAAGCTCTTTGTCTATAAGCTTTTGAACAGTTTCCTTATTAGC
>WAOJ01000027.1 GCA_015521275.1 Desulfurococcales archaeon
ACTGAGGGGGCCGTAATTCCAAATGTAGAATTCCGTGTGCGTAATCGGTCTTCCATCATACAAGTACTTCTTTACTTTTCCAATGCCTTTGTCATATTGTACCAAGAAGAGTAATTTGACTAACTTCTTAATGCCGTCTACGTTCCCTCCATTGGAATAAATTAAGTATTTCACGACGTCGCCTAGGCTGTAGTCAGTCATTTCATTCCCCCATAATCCAGCCTTCTAAGCCCCCTTATCAAACGACGTCGAAAAGAGTGAAATGCTACGCAAAGCCCGCAAAGAGGGCCCCAGATTTGGAGGAGTATGAAAACCTACCTTGGTGGTTCTGGCTTTTAATAGCCACGGGCTTGGGCACTGTTGCTGCTGTTTACGTCATTTGGAAGCTCCCCGGGGAAGGGAGCAATGAGCGACCAGAGGGCTGACGTAGCTGAACTACTGATAGCCCTGCTCACGCTTACCCTCCTCATACCTTATTATTTGGACGCTATAACAAAGTTCGTCTTTTCCAAGAATTTGTTCGAAGCTTTCCAGAACTTGCTAATAGCTGACATATTACTTGTCACTATGACGTTGTTCTACGAGCCCTTTTACCATTACCTAAAGGAGAGCGACGCCCACTTAACCTCCGCGATCTTCGCCGTTCTCTTAATCCTGAGCGGATTAGTACTAATAGAGTGGGGATTCGCGATCGTGGTCCCGAACAATTTCATGAGCAAATTGCTGAAGGAAAGGATGGAAACCGCTTGTTTGGAGGTCCTACCCCTATGTGCTGTAAACGCAACGGCATTGACCGGAGTGGCTTATATAATGTCCTACGCCTACGGGAGCAAGAGGTCCAGGGCCTTTTACGTTATCTCCTTTATAGCCTCTATGGCGGTGCTGGCCTTCATCTTCATCGTGGGCTATTTAATTTAGGGTCGGTTGGTTTGCTACAGCTCATCCCTCGCTCTGGGACGGCCACCTCATCCCTTGTAGCAACGATAAATCGCCACTTTTGTGCGCCTCCTCCTACTCCTATGAAACTCGTAAAGTTGAGGAAGCATCATATCGTAATGACCTAATACCTCACACCTAAAGCCCCTTTCCTCTGCGAGGGGAAATATTACCTTTTCCATCCCGGCCGGCTGGACGCTGTAAACCGCCTTAGCTAAAGATAGGGCAACCTCCCAGAAGGGCCTGTCCGCCCTCTTCCTCTTCGTCCCGAAGGGCGGGTTCATTATTACGGTATCCACTTTCCTAACCGGGACCATCGGTACGTAAGCCCTAACCTTGATCTGGCAAGGCGAGGCCTTGAGCAATGTAGGGTCATACTCCAAGCATATCGCCTTAGCACCCAAGAGCTGGGCCCCACAAGCGAGCCTCCCGGTTCCACACCCCAAGTCTAATACTTCCTTCCCCTCTATGTCGCCTAGCATGTAGGCCTTCCACAAGAGCTCTGCAGCAACTTCAGAGGAGGTTGGATACTGTTCATACTTAACCCCTAGCTTCCCTTTAACCCAGTTAACCCTTTCCAATAGCATCTCCAAGCGCTTCTTGTCCATTTGACATCCCCGGGTCCGGGAATGGGACTTAACATCACTCCTCAGCCAGCCTCGGAACTCCTCATCCCCTCTCGCTCAAGGGTTCTGACAGCCCTTTTTAGGCAAGGGGCGTAGGCTTGAGGGGATTGAGTGTGGAGGTAGAGTTCGAAAAGATCAGACCCCCAGAGGAGGGCCAGTTCATCGAGATAAAGGAAGGCAAGCTAGTGGTACCCGACAAGCCCATTGTTCCCTACATAGAGGGGGACGGGATTGGGCCAGAGGTAATAAATGCGGCAAGAAAAATGGTCGACGCAGCAGTGGAAACCGCCTACGGCGGGAAGAGGAAGATAGTTTGGTGGAAGGTCTATGCCGGGATAGAGGCCGAGCCAGTATATGGAACCTTGCTCCCTGAGGACACCTTGAAGGCGATAAGGAAGGCGAAGGTTGCCCTAAAGGGACCAATGACCACTCCAATAGGCTCTGGCTGGAGGAGCGTCAACGTCGCCTTGAGGCAGCTCTTGGACCTCTATGCAAACATAAGGCCGGTGAAGTACATAAGGGGAATACCCGCCCCACACAAGTACGCGGACAAGGTAGACATAGTAATCTTCAGAGAGAATACGGAAGACGTTTACGCTGGGATAGAGTGGAAGTATGACTCTCCAGAGGCCCAAAAGGTAAGGGAGTTCCTGAAGAAGGAATTTGGTATTGAGCTTAGGGACGACACCGGGATAGGGCTCAAGCCCATCTCTAGGTTCGCTACTAGGAGGATAATGAGGAAGGCTTTGGAGTGGGCATTGAAGTACGGGAGGAAGAGGGTTACCGTAATGCATAAGGGTAACATAATGAAGTACACTGAAGGTTACTTCAAAATATGGGCCTTTGAATTGGCCAAGGAGGAGTTCGGCGACAAGGTGGTGTTCGAGGAAGAGCTCCAAGGCCAAGAGCCCCCTCCGGACAAGATACTGGTAAACGACAGGATAGCGGATAACATGTTCAACCAAATAATAACTAGGCCTTGGGACTACGAGATAATAGTTACCCCCAACCTTAACGGAGACTACTTGAGCGACGCCGCAGCAGCCTTGGTCGGAGGCCTAGGAGTTGCTCCCGGAGCAAACGTAGGGGACTACATAGGCATGTTCGAACCCATCCACGGCTCCGCTCCGAAGTACGCGGGCAAGAACGTGGCCAACCCTACTGCCGCGACCTTGAGTGCTGCAATGATGTTGGACCACATAGGCTGGCACGAGGCGGCTGACTTGCTCAGAAAAGCAATAGAGGAGACCATAGCTTCCGGGAAGGTTACCCAAGACATAGCTAGGCACTTGGGCATAAAGCCGTTGAGCACTACGGAGTTCACCGAAGCAGTTATAGAGAACATAAGGAAGCTGGGTGGTAAGGCATGAGCCTCCACCTGGCTTTCCTCATTTATGCTACCCAAACGGTCCCGCGCTCGCAGCTGGACGAGATTATGGCAAACGTAGTAGCTCAGTTCATGAAGGATGAGAAGGACTTCGAGGAGGCCCTAAAACTATCCAAGATAATAAAGATGGATCTTCAAATACTGGCAAAGGCGGCAGTAATGAGGTTTGGCGAAGAAGCGGTAAAGTTCAAGGACTTGGTGGAAAAGGAGATGAAGCAAGGGGAGGCTTGGGAGAAGTTCGTGAAGAGGTACGTAAGGCTCTTCTCTAGGCGTAGAGCTTAGAACCAGTCCACGTGCTCCTCGAAGTATTTCACGATGTAATCTATCTTCTCAAAGACTTCCCTTGGGGAAGGTACCGGCAAGGCGTCCTCGAAGCCGAGCTCGGCCATCATCGCCTTAACGCTAAGCTCTCCGTAGCCCCCTCCTCCAGCTCCGGCAACCGGAACCTTCACTTCTCTATAGTACCTACCTATTTCGTAGAAGGTGTGTAGGCCCAAGTTCAGCCTCCCTCCCAAGGGGTCTTCCCTAAAGCCGTCCACTCCCATCTGAGCCACTATTACGTCCGGCTTGAACTCCTCTATAGCCCTCTTCACTATGACGTTGAAGGCGTAAACGTATGCTTGGTCCCCGGTTCCGGGAGGCAAAGGAACGTTTAGGGAATAGCCATAACCTTCTCCTTCCCCTAGCTCAGTATAGTGGCCCGTTCCGGGGTAGAAGCCCGGGTAGTACATGTGCAAGCTTATGGTTAAGACGTCGTTCCTATCGTAAAAGATCTGTTGAGTTCCGTCCCCGTGGTGGACGTCTGTGTCTACGTAAGCGACCTTCTTTCCCTCTTCCGTTAGCTTTTGTATTAACACTGCCACGTCGTTCAGAGGGCAAAAGCCCGCCGCCGAGCACCTCTTGGCGTGGTGGAGGCCTCCGTAAGGCGTGTAGCCGAAGCCTTGCTCCAAAGCTATTTCATAGGCCTTGTAGACGCCTCCCAAGTCCCTCAACAAGACCGGCAAGGAGCCGGGGTAAACGTAGGTATCACCGTAATCCACCACCCCGCCCGTCTCCGAAGCTTCTAAAACCTTCTCCACAAGCTCTTCACAATGAACCTTGAGGAAGTCCTTTATGTCCGCTAATGGGGGCTCAACCAATTCCAAGCCCTTTTCCAAGGCCTCTTCCTTGAACTTCTTCATCCTGTTCGTCCAAGCTGGTACTATTTCCGGCGGGGCGAAGAAAGTCTTGGTGAAGTCGTCGCTCCAAACTACCTTCACTTCCTTCCCCAAAGCCTTCAAGCCTCTAACGCCACTTTAATTATTCTTACGGACCTATCGCAAAGGGGGAAGCGGAATGGTAGGGGGCTTTAGGGTAAAGGTAGACTTGAAGACTTGTATAGGCTGTTCAGTGTGTGCTCAGATTTGCCCCACGGACGTGTTCAAGATGACCATGGTCAAGGACGGAGAATACGGGAGGCTCGTGAGCGTGGTTGATAATGAGGAGGCTTGTATAGGCTGTATGGCTTGTGTGGAGAACTGCCCTACCAATAGCATAACCGTTACAAAGGAGGAGGTTCAAGTAGCTAAGGGGTAAAGCGCATTGATGTACATGACCGTTGACCTCTTGGCTTGTCCGTATTGCAAAGATGAGAGCTTCCCTCTGGAGCTTTGCGTACTGGAAGAGAGGGAAGTGGAAAGAGAGCTGCCGAACCTTGAGAAACCCTACTGCGAGCTGTACTGCGCGTTCAAGAGGAAGTTCTTGAAGGACATGAGCGAAGAGGAGAGGAAAAACTTGCCTTGCGAGAAGTGCGCCATGAGAGACATTTACACCGGAGTGTTGTTCTGCAACAAGTGCGGTAGGTGGTATCCAATAATAGAGGGAATACCCCACATGCTCCCAGACGAGCTTAGGAACTACCAGCACGACAAGGAATTCTTTGAGAAGTACAAGGAAAAAATAAAGGAGAAGTGTGGTGAAGAAAAGGTAAAGGTGATGGAAGAGTTCTTGGCAAGACTTAAGCGCTGAGCCCTCAGAAGCCTCGAAGAAAGATGAAGGCACTGGTGATTTCTCACTTACTAATGTTCACGCTAATGTTTGTATTTATGGGTTCAGATCCGTATATACTTAGGCACGCCCACGTATACGGCTCAATCGCAATAGGAATTGCTTCAGGCCTAGCTTCCTTGGCCTCTTTCTCTTCCAAGATAGCTACGGCCTTGAGGGGCCTGAAATCGGAGGTCGGCATTATCCTCTCATCTTCACTCATCTTGATCGCTTCTCCGTTGCCCTTGCTTGGCTATTACGGCTTCATTGCGTATATGATAATAACCAACATCGCCTTTGCTATAACTGTGGTCTCCACGCTCATAGTGGTAGCTGAGGCCGCTAGCCCCGACAAGCTCGGCTTTCACTACGCTTTGAGGGGGGTCCTCATGTCCATAGGAGGCATAGCGGGCCCCTTCGTAGGGGCCTACCTATACTCTTCAATGGGCTTAGTTGGTATAGCCCTATTCCAAGCGTCCTCGGCTTTAGTAATGCTCTCTATGGCCTTGGAGCTCAAAGGCTTTGGCGTGAAGGCCAGTTCCGGCTTGGGCTTCTCCAAGGGCTGGACCTTAGCTTACCTAACTTCGATTTTCCTCGCCTCCTCCTTCATGATAATTTCTACCTATTTGCCACCTTACCAAGCCTCCTTGGGAATTTCTCTAGGTGCCACATCCTCGTACTTCTCTTCCAGAGCCTTGGGGAGCTTGATGGGGAGGTTTCCTGGGGGAATAATGTTCGACAAGGGCTTAGCTATCTTCTTCCTCCCATCTTTAGTAATGCTAATGGCCTCTCTGTTAGCTCCTCAAGCGTTAACCTTGAGCTACTCGGCCTTAGTGGGTTTCTTGGTGGGCTTCTCTTGGGGCATAGCGAGTCCCATGCTCCTTTCCTTAGCTACGCTAGAAAGCGAGAAGGGGAAAAGCATGAGCTTGTTCGTGACCAGCTGGGACGTGGCGAGCATGACCATAGTGCCCTTAGCGGGCTCTTTGGGCTCATACTCGAAAAGCCTCCAGTCCGCCGTAGCAACTTCCCTAGCCGCCTTAGCTCTGTCTTTGCCCTTAAGTCTCCACGCACGCCGGTATTTAGCCTCCCGAGGAACTAGGTAAGGGAACGGGAAGAAGATGAGTCTGGAGCAAGCTTTCTCTAACTTAATTAAGAGGATGATAGAGGAAGAGTTCAAGCCGGAAGAGGTAAAGGTTGAGGTAAGCTACAGCCCCTTCGGGGGGAGCTACTACGTAGAGATAAGGATTAAGGATAGGCCAGAAGATGTGGAATACCGTTTAACCGAAATAATAAACGAGGTGGAGCTGAGCTTCTACTCGCCCACAAGTTTTCAGATCGAAAAGGTCGGCGAGGAGTACGTGGTGAGGGCGTCCTTCGTCTCCGGTCAGAGCCCTCTGAGCCTCACCACGGAAACTTTTACGGCGTGAACGCTCCAAGCCCCCGGTGGGCCTTATGGCTAAGATGAAGGTAGGAGTGGTCGTTTACAAAGAACAGATGGACGGAGACGAGTTTTACGTCGCCGTGGAGCCCTTGAGCGGGGCCCAAGCTCAAGGCGACACTGTTGAGGAGGCCTTGGAGAAGGTGAAGGAAGAAATAGCCAAGATGAGCAGTGCTTGGTGTGAGTCAGAGCTTAGGGAGGCCGTTGATGCCAGGATAATAGAGGTTGAGGTGCCGGAAGAGTAAATTTTTGCACCTTTAGTTCCTCGAACCCAAGGGCCCGGTCTTGAGGAAATGGGTGGCCGTCTTACTCCTAGCACCAACGCTCCTATCATTTCAAAGGGTAACCTTGAACGGAGATTGGATAACCTCTTCCCAGCTCTACAAGGGCCTCCTCATCGGAGCCTCCCCAGACTGGACGCCCGTCCCGGACGTGCCTTGTATAGTTACCTATACTCCCGCCCAAGGCATTAAGGAGACTTGCTATCCAGACTTGTTTCCCTCAGGAGGAGTAATAGAAGACTTGAGGATTATTGGTAATTCCCTTTACGCGAGCGGAAGGGGAGATACCTCCTGGGGAAGGGTTGACGCCGTATACCTCTTGAAGTATGAGAACGGCTTTAGGATAATAGCCAGGCTGGGAAAGGAGAGGTGGGGCTCTCCCTATATTCAAAACGCCTTGACCTTGATGGCCCCTCTGGAGGGCAATAGGATAGCCCTGATCGTTGAGTTGTTGAACAAGTGGGGAAACGGAGGAATAACGGATATTAGACTAGTGTTGCTAGATACTAACGGTAACCTCTTGAAGGATGTCAGCATAGCTAATCTCTTCAATTTGAACGTTGACCGCCTATTTTACAATATAGCGGGAGAGGGCAAGTACCTACTAGTAGCACAAGCTTGGGCCAAAGGGGGCCTCGGCTATAGAGTGTTCAGGATAAACGTGGATGATATGAGCGCGAAGGTCTTGGACGAAGGTAGGGTCTTAGCCTACACCTTGGCCGTGGCCAGGCTTTACCCGGTAAATGGGAAGGGGAAGGAGTACGTAGCCGTTTATTATCTTTTGGAGAACGGGACCTTCGTGTTCAAGGCTTATGGTCAAAGGGGTTTGGTCTTTTCATTCTCTAGGACCCTCCCGCTGGACATCCTGAGCGGAGCCAGCTTCGGCTGCTGCAGGCCGAAGATGAAGGTCATCACGTCCTTCATAGCTTATGACGGCGGCTTTTACGTGCCGTTGAGCTTGTTGGTGGATACCCAGAGGGGGCCCGCTTGGATAGAGCTTCTGCTCGGGGCAAGAGGGGCCTACGCGTTCGACGTTAGGAGGGAGAGCTGGGGCCTCTCTATCGCTAGGGTGAGGGAGTGGAACTCCCTATTGGTAAGCGGATGCGACGCTTGTGGAGAGGGCTACGCATATGCCTTACCGGACCCGGGAGGTCCAATAAAGTTCGAAGAAGAGAAAGAGTTGTGTCCAGCAATTACAGTGACTAAGACTGTGACCGTTACTGAGACCGTTAGCAAGCCCGTTACTAGATCATTCATTTCCAAATCGTTCGAAGAGCTAATAAAGATTTATAACGAAGTCTCGAACAGCTTGGGCTTCAAGGCTATATTGCTCAAGGCCCCCTTCCAGAGGAACGTGCTGTACCTCTCAACCTTGGAAAGGCTAAACAACTTGTATAATAAGCTTCTCTCGTTCAATAAGGACTTGAGTAAGACTATTGAAAGGCTTAGGGATTTGAGCGAGGAAAGGCCGACGTTTAAGAACGTATACGAGATGGTTAGCCTCGTCCAGAGGGCTAAGGTAGATATTGCAATGAAGTTGAACACTTTGAAAGAGATGGGAGAATTGGTGAAGGAGATGGAGGCCTCCGTGCCCTCAGTTAGCTGCGAGCCTAACAAGGCTAAAGAAATAATATTGGGCATACTTAATGCCAAGACGATAAAGGAAATAGCAAAGTATAGGGCTGAGGCCTCCAAGATGGGCGGCTTGGACGCCGTGGTCAAGTGCTTGATAAAGAAAGCAATGCTTGATTCCATGAAGAGGTATGAGGAATTGAAAGTTACGGTTGAGAACGAGCTGAGGAGGTACATGAGCGAAGTAAAGAAGTATGAGGCAATATTAAAGTACTTGAGCGTTAGGTAATCAGAGCCTAAAGTACAAGTCCCTTGCAAACCTGGGCTTTGCCAATTCCTCCTCTATCCTCAGTAGCTCGTTATACTTGGCGGTCCTCTCCCCTCTTGCCGGAGCCCCGGTCTTTATTGCTGGAGACCTAGTCCCGACCGCGAAGTGCGCTATGAAGGTGTCCTCCGTCTCTCCGGACCTGTGGCTCACTATGGTAGACCAAGAGGCCCTAGTGGCTTCATCTATGACGTCCCAAGCCTCCGTCACCGTCCCCACTTGGTTTACCTTTACCAAGACTGCGTTTGCCGCTTTCTCCTCTATTGCCTTCCTAACCAACTTAGGGTTGGTGACCAACAAGTCATCCCCCACTATTCTGACCTTAAGCCTCTTGACCGCTTCCTTGAAGCCCTCCCAGTCCTCTTCGTGGAACGGGTCTTCAATGCTAACTATTGGATAATCCCTAATCAGCTCCTCGTAGAAGCTCAAGAGCCCTTCCCTGTCCAACTCCTTCCCGTCTATCTCGTAAACTCCCTTCTCTTTGTTGTAAAAGTGGGAGGCGGCTGCGTCTAAGGCCAAGGAAACCCTTTCCTCATATCCAGCTTCCTTTATCGCGTTCACCAGCGCGTCAAGCGCTTCCCTCGTCTCCTTCATTGGAGGTGCGAAGCCTCCCTCATCTCCAACGTTTATTGCGGACTTGCCGTACTTCTCCTTCAAGTAGTTCTTCAAAGCGTGGTATATTTCGGAAGCCGCTTGTAGGGCCTCAGAGAACTTGGAGAAGTTCCAAGGGACTATCATGAACTCTTGGATGGCCAAGTCGTTGCCAGCGTGGGCTCCCCCGTTTATGACGTTGAGTAAGGGAGTAGGCAAGGTATCTGCCAAAGGACCTCCTAGGTACTTGTACAGGGGCAAGGAGAAGGAAGAGGCTGCCGCCTTCGCTACGGCCATGCTAGTAGCTACAACAGCGTTGGCACCCAGCCTGGACTTGTTCTCCGTCCCGTCCAACTCTATCATCTTATAGTCTATTTCCCTCTGGTTCGAAGAGTCCATGCCTATTAGGGC
>WAOJ01000028.1 GCA_015521275.1 Desulfurococcales archaeon
ATACGTACCAATACCTCTTTCTCACGACTTTCTCGCTTATTTCCATCGAATAATGCTTTATGAAGTACATTATATAAGCCAATAGGGCTGCAGCGAAGCCCAAGCCTATTGAGAGTAAGAGTAGAGGTACGCTCGGGAACGGAGGCTTGAATGGTCTGCTCTTTAGCAAGAGCCTCTGGGGCCCAGCTATTAGCACTGTTACTAGATAAGAGGTTAAAGTTGCCAAGAGGGCCGGCAAGAATACTCCGCTTTCTATAGACTTCTTGTAGGGAACCTCTATTGCGAACGCCATAGCAGTTAACGGTGCTCTGAAAACGGAAGCTACTCCCGCCGCTCCCCCGACTAAGGTCATCTTCCTTAACGTCTCGCCCTTACAGCCGAAGTAACGAGAAAGCCAGTAGCCGACGAAGGCTCCCAGCGCTATGCCCGGTCCCTCTGGGCCCACCACAGCGCCGGCTAAGACTGAGCTTATGGAGCCCAAGGTATAGACTAAAACATCCTTAGTTTCTACGTGTCCCATCCTTACGTGGTATGACCTAACCACGTAACTGGTAGAAGAGCCGTGAAATCCTCCTAAGAGCTTTTTGAGAGAGTAGGCAGTTAACAAGGTCAAGGTCAAGCTAGTAATGAGGAATAGGAAAGGATTCTTCTCTATGAAGGCATAACGGAAGCGTTCGCTAGCTACAAATATGTCGGTAAATACTGCAGTTATTACGCCCGCTACGAGTCCCACAAGGACTGATACTACCATCATGCAGAGGTCTTCGTTCCTCTGCAGCCTCCGCAAATCCATCGATGTGGCCTCTGGGAGCTACGCGACTCCCTAAAAATAGCTTACTTTAAAAAGAGACAGTACTTTTTGCCTTACTCCTCTGCAAAAACCTCCTCCTCTACCGGGAAGCACTCTTCCCCTACGTCTTCCGGCGGCAGCGGCAACACCATGGGCCTCTTGCTGACCACGCTCATTCTTTTCGCCCGTTATTGGGTAGAATGAAAAGTTTAAAAACTAGTGAGTCCACCACCTTTATGTTGTATATACCCACATTAGTCAGCTTATTCTTCTGTCTTTTCGGAGAGAGTCTCCTTGGCTATGCGCTTGGCTTCGTCGCTCTTCAGCAGCTCTCCCAGCTTCTCTTGCAAGCACTTGTTGTACTCCTCTTGACTCTTAGCTATCTTCTTGCATTCCTCCTCTATACCTTCGAGCATCTCGGTGGCCCTGTCCTTCACCTTATTTCACCCGCTGGTGATAGACACAAGAGAGCATTAAAGATGAGGAGAGCGTCCTATGGCGAGCGGTGAGCGAGAATCCGGGAACCGATTTACGAAAGGGTGGCCCGGATCCTTGTCGATAATGCGGGCTCGGTGGCAGCGCTCACCGGCGCTGGGATAAGCGCCGATTCCGGTATTCCCACGTTTAGGGGGAAGGACGGTCTTTGGAGGAGGTTCAAGCCCGAAGAGTTGGCGACGCCGGAGGCCTTCCAAAGGAACCCCGAACTCGTGTGGGAGTGGTACGAGTGGAGGATAAAGCTGATCAAAGAGGCTAAGCCCAACCCCGGCCACTTGGCCTTAGCTGAGTTAAATAGAATGGGGATCGTGAAGTGTGTAGTGACCCAGAACGTGGATGATCTTCACGAAAGGGCTTGTACTACTTGCTTAGTCAAGCTTCACGGAGACATAATGACCGCTAGGTGTACCTCGTGCGACTTTGAAATAAAATGGAAAGACGTTCCCAAGGGCGTCCCCAAGTGCCCGGCGTGCTGCTCACCGTTGAGGCCCGCGGTAGTTTGGTTCGGGGAGCCTCTGCCCCAAGAGGCCCTCGAACGAGCAGAAAGACTCTTCTCCGAGGCAAGAGCTGCGATGGTAATAGGAACCTCAGCGGCCGTAATGCCCGCCGGCAAGTTACCACTCCTTACCAAGAGCAACGGTGGAATAATAATAGAGGTTAATCCGGAGCCCTCCGCCTTGGAGCCTTACGTTGACATAGCCATTAGGGAGAGGGCCTCTGTCGCCCTCCCTAGGATACTCGAAGAGGTAAGAAAGCTGTACAATTCCAATAAGACTTAGAAGGAGTGTTGAACCCTTTCTGGGCTTCTAAGATAAAGATGGGTATGTTCGTTGTTAAGCTTCATAATGAAGTTCTTCAAGCCGATGGATGAACTAGAATTCATCACGAACAGTGCACCATTTGAGATAGTAGAAATAATAGAGTATTCGAACATGTACGTGATAAAGTCTAAAGAGTGTAACATTAAACAGATAAGAGAGTTCAAGGAGTACTTGAAAAAGGCCGGGTTTAAGTCGTTGAGTAAGAAGGTCGTAATCGTATGCCAGAAAAATTCCATTCACTTTTAAAATAGGTCGATCGGTCCGCCCCTACGGAGATAGGGCATGAAGTGTGTGAGCAAGATATGCTTCTTGGAAGACGTAGAAGTACCAGAAATAGACAAGCCCGAGAACGAAGGACTCACACTAATAGTGGTAAACGAGGAACCCTTGAAGGCCGAATACGTATCCGTTTTCCACCAACCTTTATGTAGGAACTCCACCTTTCCGTTCGGAAACTTCGTGAGGGCTGTCGAGAAGGCGGCTAGGGAGATGTCTAGAAATCAAGTTTACGTCGCCAGCGAAGAGGGTTGTGGTAGGGCTTCAGCCGTAGCGGTAGCAGCTGCGTTGGCGAGGAAAGTGGACTACGACAGGATAAGGACCAAGTTCGCCGGTTGCAACATGAACTACGAACTGCTCGTGAACGCTATATTCGTTGGCTTGACCCTGAGGAAGTTCGACATAGACTTGGGGGTTGAGAAGTTATTGGCCGGTTGTGAGGGAATAAAGGGCTGGAGGAACACCAGGGAGCTGTGTGAAATAAGGGACGAGGCCCACGAGCTAGCCATGCAGTGGGGATCTGAATGATTCCGGGTCCAATTCCATGAGGGCGACTGGATATCTAATGCCCATTTTTACCAAGTACTCCGGATGAACCTCTCCCATTACGCCGGCCTCTCTCCCGTTAATGATAACCTTCGCCGCTCTCCCGGGTATGAAGGGCTTCCCCTCGTGACGCTCCAACTTTAGGTCAAAGCGGAAGAGTTCCTTCAAGCCCATTAATACTGCCCCGACGTCGGTTAAGGTGACCTTGTCGCCGGCTACCACAGTTCCTAACCTCCAATACGTCTTCTTAGAAGTTATTACCGGTCCTATCTCAAAGACCTCTATTTTCGAGAACTTCTCTTGGTTTTGCTTGACCGTTAAGAGGAGTGAAGGTATCAGCGAAGGCCTCGCCGCCGAGTAACTCTTCATTCTAGGGTTCAATATCTTGACCGGTTTCAACCCCAATAGCTCTTCCACCAATTCTTCGTCCACTAGAACGAAGTTGAAGACCTCATTTAGCCCCATGCCTATCATGATCCTAGCCAAGTAATCGTAGAAGGGGTCTCTGCTGCCCCAGTGAGTGGGAGCCAACGCTTCCCTGGGCAAGTTCTGGTAACCGTATGAGGCCAAGACGTCCTCAACCAAATCAACCTTGTCGAAGACGTCTATCCTAAAGGGAGGTACGACGACTTTCCCGTCCTTTACCATTAGTCCCATACGCTTCAAGTGGCGCTCGTACTCTGGGACCGTGAATCCCGCCACATTGACTATGTCGTCATTATCTATTTCCAACTCCTTGTAGCTCAACCTTGGGGTTTCCCCGAAACCTATCACTTCTACCTTTTCTATTATTGGTTCGGGCGACCTTTCAGCTATAGACGTAACCATTACATCTAGCACCCTAAGCATTATCTCCGGTATTGTACCCGTTACGTCGACGA
>WAOJ01000029.1 GCA_015521275.1 Desulfurococcales archaeon
CCTAGCCTCCTCGAAGATCTCCCTTAACCTCTGCTCGCTCTCTCCGTAATACTTGCTCATTATTTCGGGGCCATTTATGGCTATGAAGTGTGCCTCTATCTCGTTCGCTAGGGCTTTCGCCAGCAAGGTCTTGCCAGTTCCGGGGGGACCGTAGAGCAGAACGCCCTTCGGGGGCTCGATTCCTAACTTCTTGAAGATGTCGGGATATCTCATAGGTAGCTCTATAAGTTCTCTTAACTTCCTTACTATAGGCCCCAGTCCGCCTATGTCTTCCCAAGTGACCTTGGGTAGTCTAGAGGCTTCCACGTACTTGTTCAATATGACTATGTTAGTGTTCTTAGTAACCTTAACGACACCCGAGGGCTTGGTCTGGACCACTACGAAGGGTATGGTTTGTCCCAGTATGGGTATGTGTATTGTATCCCCCTCTACCAGGGGCTTGTCCAAGAGCTTCTTCTTAGCGTAAGGTATGAAGCCCTCGTCCATGCTTACGTTGAACTTAGCGGGGGCGAGTTTGATGAGGGTAGCAGGCTTTACCTTCGCCTTTCTTACATAAACCTTATCTCCTATATTTACGCCGGCGTTCCTCCTTATGAGGCCGTCCATCCTAATTATGTCAAGGCCTTGGTCCTCAGGGTAGGCTGGCATGGCTATTGCTGCGGTCTTCCTCTTGCCCTCTATTTCGACGACGTCGCCCGGCTTGACGCCTATCATCTCCATTATCATCTTGTCTATCCTTACTCTGGACTGACCGACGTCTTTCTGCTTGGCCTCTACGACCTTAAGCTCTACGCCATTAGGCGTGACCTTCTCCGGGACGGCCACTAACGTTTCCCTAGGTCTCCGAGTTCCCCAGCGGTTTTTAGGTGGGGCCTCTTGGGGTCAGGCACGCCTCCTTCCCTTTAAATTCTATAGCCACAACGTCTCCGTCTCTCACCTCGAGAGAACCTACCCTATCCACCAAGGGTATGCTTGCCATGACACAACCGCTCAAGACTATTGGGTCCACTTCCTCCATCACGACTATTGCCTTGGGAGCATTGTTATAGTATCTCAAGCCATAAATGACATAGGCCCCGACTGTGGAGCCCCTAACTCCCTTTATTATGAGTATCTTGTCCTTTATTTCTCTCCCATCGTACAAGGTACCCTTTACGGGATCAACTTCGCCCAAGAAGCTGAGCCTATGTTTAACTACAACAACTTCGCCTTCGACTCTTCCATCCCCAACTAGTCCTCTACCGCACCGCAAGGGAGCCCACCTCTGAGAGCCTAACGATATGAACGTCGAAACCCTTTCTCTTCAAATAGAAATAAGTCTTGGCGCTGGTGGTGGCTATCTTCTTGAAGCCCTTTAACGGTGCGACCACGGGACATGTGCCCCTCAATACTTTCACTCCCTTCTTCTCCAAGCTTTCTACTAACGACTTCGCCTCCACGTATATCTTGGGAGCGACCGAGACCCAGAACTCCTTCAGCACTTTACCCTTTATGGTGCTATCCAAGAGCTTGAGTTCTTCCAAGCTCGCATGGGGACAACCGTGGTAGATCAAGTCCACATCCTCTATGCTTCCGATATATTCATCTAATTCTTTCTTCTCAATTTCAATCTTCTCCATTTTATCATCAACAACATAGGTACCTCTGGGGGTTATGCCTTCTAAGACCGCTAACGCGACGCCTCCGGACGCGGCCGAAGCGGCCAAGAGTGCCTTGACCTCCCAAGTCTCGGGCTTCTTCTCAAAGGTTATGAAGGGTATCTTGGTGCCTACAACCTCACCCACCTTAAAGCCCGCTGCTGCGTACTCGGCATAATCTTCTAACGCGGGAAGCTTTATTGCATAGCTTGGCTTCCTGTTCTCAAGCACTTGGAGCCCCGCCTCGTAGGTTTTGCCTGTTATCGCAGCCGCCACCGTGACTGGGCCTCCTTCTCTATTTGTGAATGCGCCGAGGACGCTGTTTGCATATGCCACCGCATTGCTCTCGCCCCAAGCTAGGCGCTCAAACGGCTTAGGCTTCCTTAGGTAATAGGGCGTACACGTCAACGTGGGCTCAAAGCCCATCTTTTCGAATGCCTTTATTATTTCCATCTGCTTCGAGTAGAAGTCCTTGTCCACTTTCGGTATTATCTTGAATGGGTCGAAACCTATGGGGTTTACGGTTGCATAAACTCTTGCCTTAGCCCCTCTGGAGGCCAA